>CAZDAF010000369.1:0-3843 GCA_964503115.1 uncultured bacterium | reverse complement strand
TTAACCGTAACTATAAAAGAACCGTTGATGTAACATTATGTGGCTGAAAATGGAAAAAGGCGGCCTCCGTAGAATGAGGTCGCCCGTTACTAAAACATGATATAATTACATTCTCGAGGAGGTTATGAGGGAAAGGGGTAGCCTATTACTAGCGGGGAAGGAGATAAAATCATGAAGGGTTCAGTTCTCAGGGGCATGTTCATTTCGCTGGTGGTGTTGCTAATTGGGATGTCGTCCGCGTGGGCGGACGGGGAGTTTTATCTCCAGACACCGCTCACGGCTATCACACCCGATGAAACGTTTGCAGTAGGGGTGTTTCTCACCACCGATCTGGAGGATGTTCAGGCATATAAAATCTCGATAAGCTATCCGTCCGAGCTTGCTGTTCCTTTATGGACGAATGAGGGAATGAATGTATTGGAAACGGGATTCAACCGGCCCCTAACCCACGATCTTGTTTACACAAAAAATGTGATTCTCGAAGAACGCCACGACGGTGACGCCTGCGCTGACGGAACGGATTTGCATATTGCGGATATTGTTTTCTTCTTGAAAGACAGTGCTCCTCCCCTGGGCGCCGATGAGTCTCATGAATTGACAATAACGGTGGAGGAAGTAATCGATTGCGACGGCAATCCTGTAACCGGTTACTTTTTAGGCGGCGCCCTTACCGCCAGCGTGCTTGTGGAGCCACCACCCGAAACCACCACCGGTCTCTCTCAATATCTGGACCTCGACGGCGACGGTGATTTCGATGTGTTCGATGCCGCCGAGATGAGATTTCTTGTCGAAGGAGAAATCGGAAACACCAGCGACATGCCCCTCAACGTCGGGGGTCTCCAAGGAGATATCGGCGGGAATGGCTTGGCCGATCCGTATGATGTGGGCCTTATGGAAGCCATTGCAGTTGATATAGAATACCTTCACACGGGGCCGGACGGTATAGCCGATACGGTTGTTGCTTTCGATGATGTCGAAAGAATACCCTTCGGGCAGGGTGAACCTTACGCATTAGCAATCACTTGGGGATCAAACAGCACGCAAGACACCATGAGTCTTGGCGAGGACGACACTTTGTCGCCATACAACGATGGCATCACCACCGGCCCGGACGGCATCTGCCAAACGGAAGCTGTCACTGATGATGTACAGGTGATACCCCTTAACGATGGTAAGCCGTATACCGAAATGATTACAGGCGGCCCGAATATGGTAGTGGATACAACTCCAACGACCGATGATGATTCTCATGTTTTCTATAAAGACATATCCTTATTGTTGTGTGCCGCTCAGCCGCAGGGCAGGCCGGCGGAACTTGTCAAGGTCGCCCCTCTACAGGATACCATAGTAGTTCGACAACGGTCCGACGGCACGTGGTCTCCGGTATCGCTGGCCGTTCAAGTACTGGACACTAACGGGACGCCGAGAGTCGGCCTTTCACCCGTCTTTACTGTAAAATCCGGCTCAGGGTATTTCGATGATGGGGCGGTAGGTGGAACCGATTCCATAAATGCGGTTGCCTCAGACAGCCGCCTCGGTCACGGAGAGTACCCTGAAGGTACTTCCAAGGTGGTATTCCATCCGGGAAACACGTCCAACACCGTCATGGCCTACTTACCGGGTGATCCTACGAAATGTGTTGATGAGTGTTGGGATCCCGTTGAGGCAATCTGGGTGGCATGCGGTACACAGCCGGTTTACTTCCAAATGGAAGCCTACGCTACTGTTGCCAACTTCCCGGACGAAATCACCATTGCCGCCCAAACACCAACTGCCGATGCGGGAGACACTGTCAACCTGGACATAAATGTCAGATACCAAGGTGTGGGTGTGGATGGTATGGCGGACAGAATAAAGCTTTTGACCGAACGCAATTTGTTTGTCGGCGTTGATGTCTCGGATTATGGTTACGAAGTCGCTTCCGCCGTCCTCATTGACCAAATCGAAACCTCTTGTCCTACCGACTCCAGTTGGGAAGTTATAAGTGGTAGTTCAAACATTTCGTGTGATAGTGAGCATGTCGGTTTCTTCGGTAGTACAAGTGTTCATATTCAGGGCGATGGGATCGCAAATCCTATAGTCATTCAAAAAAACGTTAATCTCAGCGAATACATGACCATTAACGTCGGCTATCAGTGGGGTTATATAGGTTCCCCCGGCCAGGGCGCAAGTATCCAGGTCGATTATTCCACCGACGGGCCAAGCGGACCGTGGAAAACCATGCATTATGGGAAAGGAGAGGATGGTTTAAATTGTCCGGGAGGCTTGCCTGGCTTATGTGTTACTCAGCTTTTCGATTTGTTGACACTCGAAAGAACGAAGATGAAAGCGGACGTAACTGCGAATTACAATGAAAATTTCTATATAAGATTTACTTTTAAAGGTGATACAGGAGAAGACTTCTACCTTGATAACGTAGCCGTGGGAGGCATTCACATCCTATTCAAAGAAGACTTTGAGAGTGAGGCTCCGGGGTTTTATCCTTCATTGTTTAGTCCGGTTGACCGAATTCTCACCGGCTGGGACGGAATCTGTGATACCCCTGCGACCGGGGGGGACGTTCAAACCATACCGGTCGGACAAGGGAAGCCGAATCAATTATGCGTCTTGCCCGGGCTGGACATGATTCTGGACACCGCCCCTGCAGGTGACGATCATGTCGAAAACAATGAAATCTACACCGGTCCGGACGGCATTTGCTCTTCAGAGGCACAATTGGATGACTTTCAGCAACTTCCTCTGGGAGAAGGACGTTCCTTCACGGTATGTGTCGAACCCGGAGTAATCCATGAAATAACGACATCAGCCGGCGGAGACGATATTTTGCAGGATCACATGGGGCCTGAGCCGGATGTCGTGGTAGTCAATGCTCCAGGGCAGGGAAATGACGGTTCAGCCCAATTCGTTAAAATATCGCGCTTAACTCCTGGAGATCCGGCGCCTTATGTGCTCAGGAAAGTAGGCGACCTTACGGGTTTTGAAAATGTGTGGGTCATCGCCTATACCAGAACGCTGGGTCTTGCAAACCCCGGAGGCGGGGAGGCCGGCCAGCGATGGCAGTGCGAGGTTTCCGACAACGGCGGTAAATCCTTTATCCCGATATGGATTTCCTCGGATGTAGAAGAAAATACCTGGACAAGGCACAAAGTATGCCTCTCGTGCGATCCACGTATCAAACTGTCCGAAGATATGATTATTCAATGGCGCGCCGTTATGGATCAACCCGAAGTGGCAGGCGATCAGGACGCCGCCTACATTGACGATATAATGGTCGTAGGCACGCCGGATCCGCCGGATAAATACGGGCCCATTATTGACCAGGGAGGTGGACTATACACTTCCACATTGACTTCCGTGGAACCGGGAGACGTTTACTTAACTGCATATTTGGAGCCGGAAACCATTCCACCGATGCCGCCCATAGTAGACCCGCCGGAGATGGTGACTTTTAATTTGCACAAGGTTGATCCAACCACGGTGCGAATAATTCCCGAAACTTTTTTTGTTAAGGCTTGTGAATCAATCCCGCTCATGGTTGTGGGCAGATATGAGGAACAGCCCGTCGGAATGGTAAGCGATATAACCCACCTGTACTACTTTGTAGTCAAGGGCCCCGGTCGAGTTGTCAACGGGAAGTTAATAGTGGACTGTTTCACGGGGCCTAACCCGATTGAACAAATTCATGTAAACGCCTTGCCTAAAGTGCCGGGGTTATATGATCCCGGCGGAGGTGGTGGAGGCGGGGAGACGGGCAGTATCGTCGGGGCGGTCTTCGATGACGCCTGGCCCCCCAACACGGTAGCAGGGGCAAGCGTGAGAATCGAAGGGGAGACGGAATATTCC
>CAZDAF010000368.1:0-3845 GCA_964503115.1 uncultured bacterium | reverse complement strand
GCTTATCGCCGACGGTATGTTCATTGGCAAAGGTTTTCACCTCGTCCAGAGCTGCGGACAACGAGCCGCATAATATCGCCGCTATGCAAAGTGACCACCTGGCTTTTAGCGCGTCAGGCTCGGAATCCGGCAGAATATCAGGCCCGACGATGTTCTCATTCGATACGGTAGCGTCCTTGAATGCTACGGGGGCCACTTGGACGCCCGCCATCCCGATGGTGTTAATTTTTTCTCCCACCGACAAGTCTTTATGATCTTTACCCAGCGCCGACAGGCAAATGCCGTCATCACGTGCCGCCAACACTGCGAACACGTCCGTTATAGGCGCATTACACACCCGGCCTACCGCGCCGTCGAGTGACATTTGATCGGTTTTTGAAATCAACTGCGGGGCTTCGGATGCGCGGGCCGGTACGACCGGAGTGGCTATGGCATCTCCGGTCTCGATCCGCTCGACCATTTTGGCGGATTTGTCGCCGCCCCATCTGCGGAGCATATCCGCCGCAAGGAGATTCATGGCCGATGCCAGGCCGAGTGAGGGATTGACATATGCCACGCTTTGCAAGGCAGGCGCCACCAGGCTCCAGCCGTCGTCCTGAGCGACGAGTTTTACCAATCCGTTTTTGGCAAGTGCGGTAATTCCCTCTCGCGGCTCGGTATCCGATAATTCAGCGGCCTTTTTTCCAAATCGCTCGGCCGCTTCAATCTGTGTTTCGCTTCGTTCGATTTTCATTACCGTCCACCTCCGAGGAAGAAACGTGAAATAATCGTTTTTTGTATTTCGCTGGTACCGCCTCCAATGGAGCCAAGGCGCGTGTCCCTGAACAATCGCTCGACCGGGTATTCGTGCATCATGCCGTATCCTCCGTGAACCTGTACCGCATCGTGAGCGACTTTCATGCCGAACTCGCTGACCCACAGCTTTGACACCGCTGCCAGGAGATGGTTGACGGGATTGCCTGCGTCCTTGGAACATGCCACACGGTACATCAGGTTTCGGGCGGCCTCGAAGGTTATTTTCATCCGCGCGATTTTGTGCTGGATCGCCTGGAAGGAAGCAATGGGCCTGCCGAATTGCGCCCTTGCCTTCGCGTAGCGTATGCATTCCTCGAGGCTGAATCGTAACGCTCCCACAAACGGCGCCAAAAGGGCGCTGCGATCCCATTCGAGAGTCTGCAACGCCATAAAAAACCCGTTTCCTTCCTGGCCCAGAAGATTTTCCTCGGGCACCTCGCAATCATCGAAGAATAGTTCGCTGGTGGCCGATGATTTTACGCACATCTTCTTGAGCGGCGCCCCTGAGGAATAGCCGGGCGTATCCTTTTCGATGATGAACGCGGTTATTCCCGCATGATGCTTGCTTTTGTCGATGGTTGCGTAAACGACGGCAACGTCCGCCACGGGGCCGTTGGTGATGAATATCTTGGAACCGTTGAGAATGTATCTGTCGCCTTTTTTTACCGCCGTGGTTCCCAGGGACGCCACATCGCTCCCGGCGTTGGGCTCTGTAAGCCCCATGCACCCGACCCATTCGCCTGAAGCCAAAGGAGGTAAATATTTTTCCTTTTGTTCCTGTGTCCCGTGGCATAGTATGGTGTCGCCGCAGAGGAAAGTGTGTGCGCCCCACGCAAGCGTCAAGCCTCCATCAACTGCCGCATGACCGATAGCTTCGCCCGCAAGACAGGCGGTTACCACGTCCGATCCCGAGCCGCCGAATTCCTCCGGAAAATGAAGGCCTAAAAGACCGTACTCGCCCATTTTGCGAAAAGCTTCCCGATCAAAAGAGGCGGCATAATCGCTTTCTTCCGCACCGGGCAACAGTTGCTCTCGCGCAAAGCGATATGCCTGATCGTAAAAAGTTCGCTGCTCATCCGAAAACTCAAACTCCATAAATAATCCTCCTGACCGGGGCTGAAATTATTCACGCATCAGGTAGATCGATTTTTCCCGGGTAAATTTCTTGCGTGGGCAAGAAAAAACTCTGCCTCGTGAATAAAAGTCTCCAGCCCATAATTTGAGATAACAATTGTTACGTTATGAAAAAGCCTACCACAGAAGCCCGCCCGATTCAACCCTAAATTTTTAGATTTCTTTATTTCCCGGCATGCGTGAGCGGATAAAGTTCATAAGGGTGGATTTCTGAGCGTCATCGAGGTTCTCGAAATGTATTCCCAGTCCGAGCCGATCCCGGAAACTGATATCATCCACCCTTGCAACTTTCCCTCTAACTCTGAGCGGTCTGTCCTCGCCGGGAATAACAAACTGTATCATTACGTCGCTTCCCAGATTGACGCATTTATCCGTTTCGACAAGCATACCGCTGAGGGAAATGTCGGAACTGGTGCCCATAAAGAATCCCTCTTCGGACTCTCCCTCGACTTCGACACGAACCAATATACGAAAATGCACCCGGTGAGGAATGCCCAACTGCATGGCGGCTTTACTCAACAGGTCGCGCTGGTTTATGGGTTTTGTGACGAAATCGTTGCAACCGGCGCGTCGGCACCGCTCAACGGTTTCCTCGTCCGATTGGGTGGTGACCATGATGACTTTCGTTTTTCTCAGCTCGGGATCGGATCTGATCAGCCGGCATACCTCCTCACCGTTCATTTCGGGCATAAGCAGATCGAGAAGCATAAGGTCGGGCTTCTCTTCCTTGGCGATTTTTATAGCTTCTTGGCCGGTTTGGGCGGTAAATATGTTGCAACCGGTTCGGCGGAAAAAAGTCTCCTCGAGATTGAGGAACAGCCGTACATCATCTACCAGTAAAATTTTCTTTTGTTCCATATTTACCATAAGATTACTATATACCAAAAAAATCAGAATTTAGCAAGTGTTGGTTGAAGTATGTCGCAGGCCTTTGAAGTACGGAAAAAATTCCTTCAAATCGTATCCCCTTGCCAGGTAATTTGACATGGTTCACACTTTTAGCGATGACTATGTTCATGTCAAAACCTGTCAGTTTGAATCCGGGGAATATTATATGGAAAACGCGCAATTAAAAACGGGTGAAATAAAGTACGATTTTGATAAGTGTAAGATATGCGACGGGCCGATCAAAACACTGAAAAAAAGGAGTTTTGACGGCCTTGTTCTGGCGAAATGTAAAAATTGCGGCCTTACGTTCGTCAAGCTTATACCCGTTTCGAGAGGATTGTTTGAAGACAGTCCCGAACGAACGGCCGAATGTTACTCTCATCTGTATTCGCAAACGCCTGAAAAGTTTTCTTATGGCCTGAATAAAATTCTGAGCTATTTAAAGCCAATCGGGAAAGAGGATGATATAGCTAATTTGAGCCTGTTGGATGTCGGTTGCGGGAACGGCGATTTTATCCTCCTTTGCAAAGATAAGGGATTCAACGTTTCGGGCGTCGAGGATAGCGAAGGCGCTGCCCGGTTATGTAAAAAACGAGGTCTCGACAATATATATATTACGGATCTGGCGGACATAGAAAGTTCTTTTGATGTGATTACTTTATTTGACGTTGCGGAGCATGTGGAAGACCTCAAGTCGTTTTTTAAAGCGATTTGCGACAAGCTGAATTCAAAAGGAATCGTTTACATAGAAACGCCAAGGAAGCCGGTTATCGATATATATCTGGGAATTTTGGAACTGTTCACTCCAATAAAAAGTAATAGAATTACCAGGGCGCATGTTCAGTTGTTTTCGGATAAGTCCCTTCGCGTTCTCCTCGAAAAGTATGGATTTGATGTTATATCATTGAAAAGAAGGCAATCCTTGAGTTTCGCGGATAAAAAACAATATATTTACTGGCTTGGCGTCAAATCGAAGGTTATCGTTGCAATTTTGGAAAAGATAGCGAATATCGCCTTGGCATTAAGGG
>CAZDAF010000367.1:0-3850 GCA_964503115.1 uncultured bacterium | reverse complement strand
GATTGCATCGACGAAATTGACGACAACCTGACACTCGAAGGTCTTAGAACAATCTTTTACCGAAATCGTCAATGAAATCAGTCGGCGAAAGCCTTTTATGCTTCAGGTACAATCGGTTCTGATTTATAGTTGGTTTAAGGGAGCTTTATTGAGGTAAAGCATTGGATAAAAGAGAGTATTCAAGAAAGCTTTTTGAGAGGGCTTTATCGAGTATTCCCGGCGGTGTAAACAGCCCCGTGCGGGCTTTTGGAGCTGTGGAAGGCACCCCACCGTTTATCGTTCGCGGTGAGGGGCCGTATATATACGACGCGGACGAAAACCGCTACATCGATTATGTCATGAGCTGGGGCCCCCTTATATTGGGCCATGCGCACCCTGCCGTGGTGGAAGCCGTCGAGCGGGCCGCGCGTTGCGGCACAAGTTTCGGCGCACCCACCGAAGCCGAGGTGGTGCTTGCCGAAACGGTCAAGGAAGCGTTCCCATCCATAGACAAACTCAGGCTTGTCAATTCGGGTACCGAAGCCGGTATGAGCGCGCTACGGCTGGCACGAGGGTACACCGGCCGCGATAAGGTAATCAAATTCGAGGGCGGTTATCACGGCCATGCCGACGGGCTGCTTGTAAAGGCCGGATCGGGTGCGGCGACTTTCGGGACTCCATCCAGCCCCGGCGTCCCGGCGGATTACGCCCGGCATACACTGACCGCCCCCTACAACGACCTCGATGCGGTACGCGACGTCGCCAAAGCACATAGTGACGATATGGCGGCGATCATTGTAGAACCCGTCGCGGGAAATATGGGCGTGGTACCTCCCGAATCCGGTTTTCTCGAAGGCTTGCGCGAACTATGTGACTCAATCGGCGCGGTTTTAATTTTCGACGAAGTTATCACCGGTTTTCGTATAGCTCGCGGCGGCGCGCAGGAAAAATTCGACATACGCGCCGATTTGACTTGCCTGGGTAAAATACTCGGCGGCGGGCTGCCACTGGGAGCCTATGGAGGCCGGGCGGAAATTATGGACAAGATAGCGCCCACCGGGCCGGTTTATCAGGCGGGAACGCTATCCGGCAATCCGGTGGCTGTTGCGGCGGGCGCGGCGACATTAAAAAACATTGATACTACCGGTTTTTACGAGGCGCTCGACCAAAAGGCCGAAAAGCTCGCTCGAAGCCTTGTAGACGCCGCTAACGAGGCGAAAGTCGATGTCACCATAAACAGGGTCGGAAGCATGATGACTCTTTTCTTTTGTCCTCCGCCCGTGCGAAATTATTCCGAAGCGGCGTCAAGCGACATCGAGCAATTCAAACAATGGTTTCATGCAATGCTCGAGCAGGGTATCTATCTTGCTCCAAGTCCTTACGAAGCGGCTTTTTTGTCCGCATTGCACAACGAGGAGCATATCGACATAACAATCGATGCTGCGCGAAAAGCCCTGGATAACGCAAAAAAAACCTTGATCGAGAGAAATGCGGTAACATAAGCGGCATACCGGTATACTTGACAGCATCGCGCCAAACTGTTACGATTCTACATATTTTTAGATTTTTTTAGAGACTTTGGCTCTTCAAGGATAAGCAGCGGAATGTTTTGTGCTCATCCTTATTAAAACCGAATATATTTAAGGTGTTTTAGCAACGAATTCGGAAACAGCGGTATTTTGGATAAACAGATGGCGGAAAAGCCCGGGTCACCGAAGGGAGACAATCCCTGGGTCGCTTTTGCGAGATATGCAGGGATCGGCTTTGAAGTGGCCATCGTTATAATCCTGAGTATCTATATAGGCGCCCGCCTTGACGCCAGGTTCGATAAATCGCCGCTATTCCTGACGATATGCCTTATAGTCGGTTTCGCCGCAGCCATAAACATTCTTCTTAAGTATTCCAGATTGGCCGACCGGGATATGAAAAACAGCGACGGAAACGAGGAATGAAAAGTCGCCGAAATCGCTTCGGAATGGTGGGCATGTCGGGCATTTTCAGCAGCCTTGCGGTGCTGGCTTCGCTTCTGTTCGAGTCACTTTATTTTACGCTCGGAGTGGCGGCCGGCGGGGCGCTGATGACGGGCGATGTATTCTTACTTCGGCGCGTGATAACCGGACTGTTGGGTTCGGAGCCGCAAACCGAGAGAGAGGCGAAAAGTAGAAGAAGAAAGTTGTTGTTCCAGTACGTCATCAAGGTAGTCGGGTTGGTGGTTATACTGGCGGCGTTAATATGGAAAACCAAAATTAACCCCGCGGGACTTCTCGTCGGGGTTACGGCGGCGATAATAGGCCCGATATATGTCGGTCTCAGGGACGCCGACCTGGAAGAGTGAAAAACAAATATCAAGGAAGGAGCCGGTGATGAGACGAACCCGCACAGTGCTTATGGTAATTGTGGCGATCCTGGCGCTTCCCGCGGTGGTGTTCGCCGGCGAAGAAGGCTTCTTATGGCTCATGCAGATAGGGCCTCTCGAGCATCTTGCTCAAACTTATTCCCCGGCCCACGAGCCGCCCATGATAGATATGGGACATATAAGCGTAACTCACCTGGCGCATGCGATACTTGCCGCGATAATTCTCATTCTTTGCGCATGGTTCGGTACGCGCAGAATAAGGAACCGCAAAGAAGGCGAGGGGCTTGTTCCCGACGATAAACTCACCTTCAAAAACGTCTGGGAACTTTCCGTGGAAGCCCTTTACAACCTCGTATCGGACCCGCTGGGCGAAGAGAACGGGAAAAAATACCTGCCGTTTTTGGGTGTTCTTTTCATCTACATATTCACCTGCAACGTAATGGGCCTCATCCCGGGCCTGATGCCTCCCACCACAAACATCAACATCAACGCAGGTATGGCGATTTGCGTGTTCGTATATTACCAGTATTCGGGCATTCGCGAACATGGCGTCGGTTATTTGAAACATTTTATGGGCCCTATACTGTTCCTTGCGCCGTTGATGGTTGTCATCGAGATTATAAGTCATGTGGTGAGGATGGGCAGCCTTAGCGTTCGTCTTTTCGGAAACATGACGGGCGATCACACGGTGTTGTTTATTTTCACGGATCTTACTAAATTAGTTGTTCCGGTAATATTCCTGGGATTGGGACTTTTCGTTAGTTTCATCCAGGCGCTGGTGTTCACGTTGTTGAGCACCATATATTTCCAATTGGCATTGGCCCACGATCACTGATGGTGGGACCACAAGTTTTTGAAAGGAGGTTCGGTTAATGATTAAACGACTTTCATGGGTTTTGGGTGCTATGATTATACTGGTGGCTGCAACTGCTTTTGCTGAAGGAGCCGAAGCGATTAAGACGGTGAGTTATCCTCCCTGGCTGGCGGCTATAGCTCTGGCCTCGGGCTTCGGGATCGCCTTGGCGGCCTTCGGGGGCGCATTAGGCCAAGGTCGTGCGGCAGCGGCGGCGCTCGACGGCGTGGCTCGCAACCCCGGAGCGGGAGGTCGAATCCAGACGCTGCTCATCCTCAGCCTGGCCCTTATCGAGGCTCTGGTCATTTACGCCTTGGTTATCACTTTTTTGCTTCAGCTTAAGCTCCCCGGCGTCGAAGTGATCGGGAAGATGATGGGGCTCGAGTAATCCCGGAATTGGTAAGAACATAATAAATCCGTAAAAATTTAACAGGGACGTTTCCTGTGAAGGCGGCGTCCTTTTTACTTTTGAGCTTCTTGCAAAAACAAGGCAACCGAGCATGCTTCACCTGAGACAAGGCTTGCCTGCGGCAAGCAGGGATTTAAATCCCTTGTCCGACTCGATATTTACCTTGTCCGGGATCAATTCTTGAGATGCGAATTGAGTTGTTCTAGTGTAGTGTATCACTCTGTTGTACACTTATCGAGAACCTCTTTTGCCC
>CAZDAF010000366.1:0-3855 GCA_964503115.1 uncultured bacterium | reverse complement strand
TCGGCATCGCCGTAAAATGTCTTACCTGCTTGCGGTGGACTGTAAGAATAAGCCAAATGCGGTATAACAATGCAAATCCCCACCAATAATAAAAAAGTCTTGATCTTGTTCATCATTGTCCCCTCCCTTGGCAAAGAAACCAAAAGGTTTTTTTATATTTTACCATAAAAAAATTACGAAATCAAGAAAAAATGTACTATTGTACTATTCATATTCAGCCCGGATTGCATAAGTTTTCGATATGTGTATCTTTTTGGAAGTATGTTGATTTACCCCGCGTGGTGGATAAAGATATGGGTTTTTTTGTCGCTATAGTACAGATATTCATGATACTTGTGGCGCGGGCTTTCCGATTTTTAAGCCCTCGGGCGTGGAGGCACGACCTGCTTGAGGTTAAAATCGACGGTGAATTGCCCGAAGAACTGCCTCAAGCGGGATTCGTAAGGCGCCTTATCAGAACGAGATTAACCTTCCGGGACTATTTGCTTATGCTTCGGGAGGCAAAGGACGACCCTCACCTCAACGCGGTGATATTTCATATCCGTGACCCGCATATCGGCTGGGCCAGAGCTTGGGAATTGAGGGAAATCATCAAGGAACTTCGGCATGCCGGGCTGTCTACGACTGCATTCCTGGAAAGCGCCGATAACCGCAGCTATTACATCGCCGCCGCTTGCGACGAGATATTTCTTGTGCCGACGGGCCAGGTTCGCATTAGAGGGCTTACCGGCGAGGTGATGTTCCTGAAGAAGGCGCTCGAAAAACTGAAAGTAAAGGCCGAGCTGTCCCACGCGGGCAAGTATAAATCGGCGCATGAGATATTCACCCGCACGGGCATGAGCCCTGCGCATCGCGAGGAAATTAACGACATCCTCGATAACCTGTTCGGCCACTGGATTGGAGAGCTGTCGGACGACCGGCATATCGGCGAGAAGCGAATGAAGACTTTGGTGGATCGTGGCACCTTTTTGGCCGCCGATGCCAAGAAGGCAGGGCTTGTGGACGGGCTGTGCTATTACGACGAGATCGAGGAAGTGTATGAAGAACGGTTATGCAGAAAACCGCGCTCGACGAAGCTGGTGCGTTATTCCGCATACCGGGCGGTGGATCATCCGATTTCGCAGCACTTCAAAACCCGGCCCCGTATTGCCGTAGTTTACGCCACCGGGCCGATAACCACCGGATCCAGCAGCGATTTCGCTCCCACAGGCAGGTCTACGGGCGCCGACAGCGTGGCGGAAAGTTTAAGGGAAGCCGGAAAAGATCGCAATGTAGCGGGTATTTTGGTTCGAGTGAGCAGTCCCGGCGGAAGCGCGCTTGCGTCGGACCTGATATGGCGGGAAATGGAGCAAAGCGCCAAAAAAGGCAACCCCGACGAAGAGCGCAACCAAAAACCGGTGATGGTCAGCATGGGAGATGTCGCAGCATCCGGCGGGTATTACATTGCGTCGGCCGCCGACAAAATACTGGCAGGGCCGTCCACAATTACGGGATCCATAGGCGTTATAGGCGGCAAGTTCAACCTCGGCGGGTTGGCCGAGACGGTCGGCGTTAAGGTCGAGACCGTCACTCGAGGAAAAACGGCGGATATGGAAAGCGCCTTTCGAGCTTATTCCCCCGCCGAGAAAAAGCACGTCCAAAGCGAAATTAAAACCATTTACAAGGATTTTATAGATCGCGTTTCCACCGGCAGGTCGCTTTCCACACGCAAAGTACAGAATATGGCCCAGGGTCGAGTCTGGTTGGGAACACAGGCCAAGAACAAGGGATTGATTGACGACATCGGCGGATTTCTGGCCGCGCTCGATGAGGTCAAACAAAGCGCTGGAATATCGATTGCCGATAGAGTGATGCTCGATATCTACCCCAAGAGGAAAAGGGTATTGAGAGTACCGTTTCGGGGAATATCCTCGGCGGAGAGGATACGTAATTATGTTTCGGAAACGGTTTTATCTTTACTACCTGATGAATTCAGGGAGTTTGTGCCGTTGTGGCGCGAAGAAGGCCCGCTGGCGATAATTCCATATTTCCTCAAAATTCGGTAATTTACTTAACCGCTATCGATGGAACCACCCGGACTTACAGCGCTTCTGGATCGTTATTTAGGGCTTAAAGATGACGAAAGAGTGGCCTTGCTTTACGGCTCGAGCCGCCGGGAAGTGCTTCGCATTCTGGAAAACGGCTTGCAGCGCCGGGGCGTGCAATTCAAGTCAGCGTCGTTCGAGCGCCAAAGCGGGTCGTGGGACGAAAATTCGATAAAGTTGCTCGAAAATCCCGACTATCCAGTAATTATTCTCACCTCCGTGACAAGTATTTGGCATCATCCGGCAAGAAAAAGAGCAAAATACGATTTGGGAAAACGAATTGTGAGCGTCATTTGCGAGGGTGACGGATTCGATTCCGATTATTCCACCGCCGACCCCGAGAAAATGGACATGCTGGGGAAAACCATATCGAGTTTGCTCGTTCCAGGAGCCAAAGTTCATCTCACTTCGCCAAACGGCACGGATGTCGAGGCAACGGTGGAAAACCCATTCCTCGAAAGCGGCAGATACGATTTGCCGGCCACCGGCGGCAATTGGCCCAGCGGCGAAGTGGGATTCGGACCCCGAGAGGGCAGCGTAAACGGTGTTATTGTGTACGACCTCAAGTTCAAACACCTCGGATCGCTCGAAGACAAGCGGGCGAAAGTTACCGTCAGGAATGACAGATGCGTCAAATTCGACGGTGCTGGAGGATCGCTTCTGAAAGGCTTGTTCAACAGCCGCGACAAATCGCTTTTCTGGGTGGGCGAGGTTGCAATCGGCCTGAATCCGGGTTTCATTAACGCTCAAAAAAACGGGATTGTGATTGACCCCGACCCACGTACAATAGTCGAGGAAAAGGCGTTAAGCACCGCGCATTTCGGCCACGGAGGAAACCTCAGCTTCGGCAAACGAAAAGGCAGTCACGCCGATGGAGTGATGGCCGCACCGACCGTAACGGTCGACGGATTGATTTTGATGGTTGATGGGAAGTTTTCACGAGAAACGCTGCCCGCAGAGGTCTGCGCATGGCTGGATAAAATCGGTTTGCCGGCAAAGTAAAAATGTCGGCAAATAAATGAATTTTACATATCAAAAAAGGGCAATACCTCACTCCCACCATTCAATCTCACTCAAAACAGGCCGTACCCCCGACGCCCAGCCATTTATTGGCATTCAATTCATCGAACCCTGATATTTGCCGAAGAGTTTGTCGTCGAACAGTGTTAATTCAGTCTGAAATGGATGGTTTAATTTGTAAATAAACGGAAAAATCTACCGTTTGGTTGAAGTTCAAATTGGTAGCCACATTTGCAGCGACCGCCGGATATGTTTCCCGAAAAGTATTCACCACAAATAGGGCACTTTCTCCATACAACCATTAAATAGTCCCTTCTTTAAAGTTGTCTCCTGAATACACTACATACTGTATGTCTTTCTACCAACACCGCAACTTATAGTATACATTCCAGAACATTTGTCAACAGGCGATGTTATTTTTTTCTTGTGGCCCATTTCAGGGACATATTTGGGCGGTATTAGATCGGGAATTCCCAACCACGAAAACATACACTTGGATACGTCGGCATAGGCGAGGTACAAAGAAAGCTTTAGGCTTTAGGCTGAAGGCTACAGGCCCTCGGCCGCGTGGGAGCGTAATATCCCGCACAATAAGTTCGGCAAACTGCATCGAATGGCCGAGTTTTCGACAGTCCGGCGAGACCGGAACGCCCTTACTTTCTTTTGGAAAAAAGAAAGTAAGCAAAGAAAACCTACTTACCGCTCACTTCGTTCGCGGGGTAGTCTTTCTCGATAGCCGAATCATTAAAAG
>CAZDAF010000365.1:0-3857 GCA_964503115.1 uncultured bacterium | reverse complement strand
TGCGCATCTCGCGTATGCGGCCCCCGAATCCTACGCCCAGTTGAATTATTCCGTCAACGTTCGCGTCGGAGATGACGGCTTCGAGGGTTCGGCTTAACAGGTCTTCTCCTTCACTGGCGGCGAGGTCCACGGGATTGTTGTGGCTCCAACGGCTTTCGAGGAAGGAATTTAGTTTTTCGATAATTTTCTTATCGAGCGGTATCACGTCAAGTCCTTCCCGAATTGCGGCGTCTGCGGCGATCACTCCCCATCCCCCGCCCAATGTGACCACGACGACGCGGTTGCCTTTCGGCAGCGGCTGGCCGAGGAACGCGGCGGCGGTGAAGAAAAACTCGTCGAAATCGTAAGTCATCGTGACGCCGACTTGCCTGCACGCGCCCTCGAATATCTTCGCCTGCCCGGCCATCGATCCGGTATGACTTGCGGCGGCTTTTCCTCCGGCATCCGTCAGGCCGCCTTTCAGCATGACTATCGGCTTGTGCGGAGTTACTCGCCGGGCCACTTCGAGAAATCGCCTCGCGTCCTTAAGTCCCTCGACGTAGGAGAGAATAACCTTTGTGGTAGAATCGGCGCCGTAATACTCGATAAGGTCCTCTGTGGTGGTTATCGCCTCGTTGCCCGAGCTTACGAACTTGTTGAAGCCGCATCTGTTCATCTGCCCCCACTGAATGGCTGTAGCGCCTACGTTGCCGCTTTGGCTGACTATGCTCAAGTCTCCCGCAGACGGCTGGGCGAAGATAATCTGGGCATAAAGTTTCGCCTCGGTGCTCATGATGCCCTGGCAGTTCGGGCCTATTACCACGAACTCGGGCGTTTTGCGAATTTGCCGCGTCACCTCGTCCTGCATGCGGCGCTCTTCGGGGCCCACCTCGCCGAACCCGGCGGTGATGATGACCGCCGCGCCGACTTTTTTGGCCTGGCAGTTCTTTATGACGCCCATTACCTTGGGCGGAGGAACTACCACCATCGCCAAATCCACCGGGCCGGGAACGTCCAGCACGGACGGATAAGCCTTGCGGCTCATTATTTCCTTCTGCTTGAGGTTGATGGGGTACAGCGCTCCGGGATATCTACCCTGTATGATGTTATGGGTGATCCCGAAGCCCCACTTGGTAGGCGCCATACTGGCCCCTATAACGGCCACCGATTGCGGATAAAATAAAGGCCGGAAGCGGTCGATTAGCTCCCTTTTCATGTGCAAAACCGAAAGTTTGCGCCGGCTGGGGCCGAACTATCAGCCGCCCAGCACCACCAGGGCGTCCACGGCCACCGGCTTGCCTTCAGCGTTGATTATAAGAGGGTTGACGTCGATCTCGGCCACTGCGTCGTTTTCGAGACCGATGCGACCCATGGCTATCAGGGTTTTGATCATTACGTCCTGATCAACGGCGGCCATGCCCCGGAATTCATCGAGCATCTTCGACGCCTTGATTTCGCCCATCATCTCGACGGCGTCGCGCTCTTCAAGCGGCGCAACCCTGAATGAGACGTCTTTGAGCACCTCGGTGTATATGCCGCCAAGGCCGAACATGACACACGGGCCGAATTGAGCATCGCGGATAAGACCCACCACCAATTCGCGGGCGCCCTTGACCATCTCCTGAACCAGCACCCCGTCCATCTGCTCGACCGAGTTGATCGCCTCGAAGGCTTCGCGAACCTCGTCGTCGGTTTTCAGTCCGACGCGAATGACGCCCTTTTCGGTCTTGTGCGTAAGGTCTGCGCCGCAGCCCTTGAGCACCACGGGATAACCCAACTCGTTGGCAAAGCCGACGGCCTCATCGGCGCTGCCGGCCAGTTTCTCCGTCGTCACCGGTATTCCGTATTCGGCGAGCAAGCGCTTGGAATCGTATTCCGACAGGTTCTTCTGTCCCTTCTTCACTGCATCTTCAACTATACTCATTTGTCTCTTCCTTTTTTTCCCTATTGAATGAGAAATATTAAACCGCCCTGCGCAAAAAATCAAGCGACCTGGGCCGGATGGTTCATCTTCCTTGATTTTAATTTAACGGGAGTTCATAAATTTCTAATCAAGTTGAAGCTTCAACTCCATCTTGGCCCTTAATTTATTCTCCAACTTGCAAATAAAATCGCCCTTGGAGGGAATATTAGGATTGTTGCGAAACGCCTTAAATAGATTGTCCGTAGTGGAGGATTCTACTCTTATCGGAGATAGGGTGTATTCGTTAACTTTCATTAGAAGATCGTGTGTATAAAATATTGTTTTATGGCTCTGCTTGAAACCCATTCCATGAAGGTTATATCGATCCAATAAATTCCGGTAAACCAGTTCTTGTATCACCCAATATATTTTATTTCCCCAATGCTCCAAGATTATTCCCTTGTTCAGAACTTGTGTAAAGGAACGTTTCCAAATATCCGCCAAATTTAGGCCGAAGTTGTACGTTTTCCCGTTTATATCTTCCCCGCGCATAAAATCTTTAAGCGCCTTTACCAAGTTGCCGGTGTTTGTAGTTTGACCGGTCTGGAATTCTATTATTACAAAATCCTCTATCTCGCTACTGAAAGGTTTGTGTTTTACCATCACATAGTCAAATGTTCCAACGTTAGGTAAGCCGACCTCGCTGAAAACCAGCAGGTCATGTCTCGTATTGAAGTAATGATCTGCAATATTCTTAAAGACTATATTGTCTTGTAGAAATCTTCTTGGGCAGAGTGCAATTATCTGTTCTCCATATTTGACAGAACATACCCCCATTGGAAATTTGATGAGGCGACTTTGTTTGTTACATTTCTGATTTACGAACGGACACCAATACCTGCGTTTAACCTTGGTAGGTTTATCCGGTTTTTGCTCGATAGGTCGCCCGAATATTTCAGCTGGAAGTTTTAGCACTCAATGTTTCCTCCATTATCCGTTTCCATTCGTTTCGGATATGTTCTTCTTCAATTTCGGAAGCGAGAAACCATCCCAAGGCCGTTCCGCAATCTAAGCAGAATTTGTAGCTGTCAGTAGCCTTAATATTTGAAGGCTTGGGCCATTTTATCGATGATTCATCTCCGATGCTCGGTTTCAATACCAAGACAGTATCATGTTTAAGGGCTTTGAGGTCCCGAATATGAACCGAGATGGGATTTTCAGAAAACACTACATACCTGTTCAATAAAATAAAACCGGCTTTTTTCAAAGAAAGCGTTAATTCAGCCCAAGCTTCGGGTTTCCAGTGGTGAAAGGTAAAGATAAGTCTGCCGGTTTCCTTTTTAAGAGCTTTGAAACACGTTTTCCAAATTTTTTCCAGCACTTCGCCATATTTACGTCCGCCATGTGAATTTCCTTCAGATACGGCGGAACCAAGAGGGTTATAAGACCAACCTACATTTTGAGATAGGAGTATGCGTAGCCAGACTCTGAAAAAATTAGATAAATCACTGTACTGAACACTGTCATAGTATGGAGGATCGGTAACTACATAATCGGCGATTTCATTTGGAATATCCAAGGAGGTCGCATCCGCTTGGAGTACAAGGAATTTCCGTTCCCCATCAGCTAAGTCCTTCAAACTTGATACGTATTCTCCACCGTCTATCTCTCCCTTGATGAACACTTTTGTGTTACGTTGGTTGTTAATGCGGGTTTCCACCGGATTGAGAGCCCACTGGGTGGCTTTTGCTATGCGATCATTAAAAAGCCTGTTTAGTGTGCCCGAAGTATTCCCGGAGAATGCAGGATTATTTTCTAACGCTGTATACGGAAAGGAGTAAGCGTGATGAGAAAACACATGACGTATTGCACCCGGACGTCGGAGATCGCTTCCTTTATATCCACAGAGAAGGGAGTTGAATTCCAAAGAAGTCGATACCAACATGGCCGGCCACAGGCGTTCCTCTTCAGGAAG
>CAZDAF010000364.1:0-3896 GCA_964503115.1 uncultured bacterium | reverse complement strand
TTAAGAAAAGATTCACCCTTTTCTTTGATTTCTTCATATTCTCTTTTTTTCATTTTTTCCACCTATATATAACTTTATAGCATTATCTCCCTACCGTCAAGAAGGCGCAATCACAAACCAACCCTATGCTAATATTTTATTCTATTCTTCTACTTCCGGCAACAGGCCAAGGAACGTTTTGTGGTCGATAGCGCCCGCCTGGAACGCCGGCAGGTATATTTTGCACAGGGCGTCGATTTGCGCCCGTGTGACGAACGGGATATGCGGCGCCACGAGCCCCGCCCGAAGTTTCGGCGCCGCCGCCGGCGCGTATTCGTTTCGGACCGCGATGGCCTTGTCGAACAGCTCGGCGAAACCCGCGAGCCAGCTTTGCCGTTCGGCCAGCCCGATGGCTTCGACCGGCTCCATGGTGTTTTCGGCGGTCGCGCGGTTGCTCATAAACTCGGGAAACCCGAGAAACTGCACCGGCACCCCGGCGCCGCCGGATAGTATTTTTATTTTCGCCTCGATCTCCGCTCGAAGGCTTTCGACTCCCGCCGCGTCCATCCCGACGAGCGAGAAGTCCGCCGGCCCGACGAAGACCTTGCCTATACGCCAGTTGACCTGCGGGTCGGTGAGGCGCTCGTACAGATCCCGCGCGCCGACCGCATCGTCGGTGCGAAAGTACGGAGTGGGCGATGCGAAGTATCGGTTGATCGTGCGCCAGTCGCGCAGCGCCCGGTCGATGTCTTCGGCCTCGACCAGTAGTCCCGAAAGCGTCGGTACGCCTTCGCGAGCGTTTGCGGGAGCGTTGAAGCTCAAAAAAACCATCTGCCCGGCCGGCACTTTCACCTCGATGCCGCTCGACGGATCGCGCCACATCGCTCCGGAAGGACGCCGCTCGCCTTCGCTGTCGAAGAGCACCTCGTAATGCGTGTCGTTCCACGAGACGAAGCCGATACGCACGCCGGCGAAATCGTCGCCGTCGAAGCGCGGTTCGAGCTTGAGCAGCACTTGTCCTTCGAGCTCTTTTTCGACGGCGAGCTGCCCGGCGAATTGCCCGCCTAGCTCGTTGTCGGCGAGAAACGTGTCGATGAATTCGAGCTCCGCCCCGGCGCCGTCCGCAACCTGTCCGGCGCGAACGCCTCTGCCGAGCGCAAACGCCGCGCGGGTGTCCACGATACGCTGGATGAGCTGATTGCCCCATGCGGCGTATCCTTTGTACTTCTCGACGATTTGGGCGACGAGCCGCTCGCGGCTGCGGTACGGGTTCGGGCCGCTCGAGGCGTCTTGCGCCTTTTCGCCCGCGCGCCATGTGAGTATGTCGGTGATGAACTCCTGCGCCTTCAGATGCTTTTCGCGCAACGATTCCAACTCGGCCGCCAAAGCCTTTTTTCTCATAAATGCCATCTTTCGGTTTTACTCCTGTAACAAGATGCCGGGTGCCACGGATACGCCGAAGGCTTATCCGTGCTATCGCTTGGGCACGGGCCTACCTGCACGGGCAAGCTCCGCGTGTTCTACAGACCTGTCTGGGCCCGTGGCACCCCTGCAACGGAGGCAAGGGATTTAAATCCCTTGTCCGCAAGCTCCGCGTGCCCATGGTTGATAATTTGCGCCCTTCTACGCCGGTGCGAACTCCGGCGCATTTTTCGGAATTATGTCCTGCCACCCCGTCGGTTCGGCGGCGAGGTTTACGGCCATTTCGAGCGCGTCGAACAAGTCGTCATGCTCGCCGTCGGGGAAAAGCAGAAGCTCCTCGATAAGCTCGTCGCAACCGGGCCCGTCGGGAAAGTGGATGCGCCCCGTCTGAAAAAAAGCCGTCAGCGCATGTGCGCGACTTTCTTTGTCCACGGAAGGCCGAATGCCGACCACCGGCATGCGCGTTGTGGCGCGGAGCCGCTGCGGAAGCGCTTCCTGGTAAGCCGTCGCTTCGACCCCGACGCGAACAACGGGCCGGTCGGGCCGATGATGCCTGTTGTACATCGCGATAATCTGCTTGATCTGATCCTCGAAAGTGAACCTGCCCCGGAAACTTTCGAGAACGTAGAAATTTCCCTCAGCGTCCGCTCCGACCGCACAGGCTGCGAAGTAGTCGTGCCGATCGCTGCGGCCGATGGCCGGGTCTACGCCGATGGCGACACGCAGGCCGGTCGGCGGCGCCGGGTAGTGCCGGAACCATTCGCTGTGAAACGTTCTCCCTATCATGAGCGCGACGTCGTTCTGGTACTGCGCGTTGAAAATCACGGGGCCGGATTCCGCAAGCCTGGCGCGAAGCCAATCGGCGCTGAAACGCGCGGGCCAAAGCGGCGTTCCGCCCGGTCCGAGAGCGCGGTTGCAAAGGTAATTGTTCGCAAGCGGCCCTTCGCTCAGCGTTCCGTAAAGGTCGCGCAGGTGATACCTGGTGCCGATGATGCGCAGTTTGCCGTCGGGTTCGAGCGTCGGCAGCAATGTCACGTAATACCACTCCTCCAGCTTTTCCCGCTGCTTTTTAGTTCTTGCATTTTCCTGATCGACGATATCGTCGAGTATGATCGCGTCGAAGTGCCGGCTGATAATGGCGCCCTCGACGCCCATGACGGTGACGGTGGCCTCCTTGCCGGTCCTGTTGCAGCCTCGAACGATAATTTCCGTTTCCGTCCACTTGTCCCCGCGCTGGTCGCCGAACAGCGCCGTTATCTCGGGGGAAGCGAGCCGCTGCTTGATTTCCCTCAAGAACGCCGACGCCTGTGACTGCGTGTTCGATACGATCAGCACCCTTACGTCGGGGTTCGACAGCACGAGCCATAGGGTGTATCCGATGGTGAGCACGGTGCTTTTACCGTGCCCGCGCGGCGCGAGTATGAGAGATCGGGACAGCGGTTCGGTGAATGCGATCCAGCGCTGGTGGAACGGCTCAAGCCGGAGCTTGAGCACCCGGTCGATCAGAAACGCGGGTTCGAGTGCTGCGAGTTTTTTTAACAGGTGTTCCCGGTAACAGTTCGGGATAGCAGATATGGAGCGCTTCTTCGAGCGCTTTTTCTGGGATTTCCGGGAGTTCAATTTTCGCCTCTTCCTCCGGTAAGTTTTCCTGTGCCCGGTTGATACCTTCGAGCAACGTTTTGACGACCCCGGCGCTTGCCCTGGCGTCCGTAGCCTCGATCACCTCGGGATCTCCGAGCCGATCCATATAGCGCCATAAAATTTCCCACGCCCGAAAATGGAGCATGCGCTGTAATTCCTCGGGGGATTTTTTTATTTTTGTCACCATGTCCTGAAAACCTCCAATTCATTCAGCAAAAACCACGCAGGCGGGTCCGGCTCGCTCACCAGTCACCACATGCCTTCCCTGACCTGCTTCGTGATGCGCCATTCGTCCCATAAAAACTTGATTTCATCCATCGGCTTTACCTTTTTTCCCTTATATACTTCGAAAGAAAGTCAGGTTTTCATGCCTCAGACCCGCGCCGGTAGCGGGTGATCGGCTATTTTAAAAATTCGCCTCTTTTTCCGCATTTCCGGGTTGGTTTGAGCGCATTTTTTCAAGGGCTTTTTCAAGGCGTTCGTGGGCGGTTTGTTTTCGAATGCACAACCTGTGAGCTATTGCCTTAAATGAGAGCCCTTCGAAGTAACGCAATTCGATAATTGTACGCTCCCGGGCGGTGAGGCGTTCGAGGCGGCGGTGCAATTCGTGGATGTATTGCGTGTGCCGGTCTTCATAGTAGGCGCTGTTTGCCCTGAGGTGGTCCTCCAGCAGGTAGTTGAGTTCCTTGTCTCTGAGGGGCAATTCGCGCCTTGAGACGTGTATTTTCGATAACTTTTTTTTCACACTATAGCAAATTTTTACACACTTATGCCTCTTTTTACATTCATTGCAAGTCATTATAACCCTCCTTAATCGCGAAATTTGGCCTATAAAGCGTTTTTATCGCGCCTGA
>CAZDAF010000363.1:0-3907 GCA_964503115.1 uncultured bacterium | reverse complement strand
CATCACAATAGATCGCCCAAATCTGACCCCATGATTTCAACTGCGCCTGACAAACCACCATTTTGGCCTGTTTCTTCACGCGCTGGAGTGCCGGCATCAATATGGCCATCAGTAACGCAATGATCGCGATGACGACTAAAAGCTCGATGAGTGTAAATCCATTTCGTTTACACATAACGTTTGCCCTTCTCTTTCAAGCCACTGAGTTTCGCTGGTATGCTTATCTGCCGTCATTATAACACATTCAACCATGGTGACGCAAGCCGAGAAATATAGAATCCGCATTCCCTAAGAACTACTTGGGGTCAGAACTACTTGGGGTCAGCCCTTATGATATAAGTTTACGCTCATTTCCTTTATCCGTGCAAGAAGGCCCAATTAACTCCCCAAAAATTCACTTCTTTTCCCTTTTGCACATTTGCTTATTCTACCGAACGTTCCGTCCTGAAACAAAGACTTTTTCCAATAAGCCGGATCATATTAATCGAGGGAATGATGCGATGCGGCGTCAGATATTCGAATACATCTTAAACCGCATGGGCAAGCGAGTTGCCCATCCTACCGATTCAGGACGAAGGGTTGTGATGCGATCAAGGTGTGTATTACCTTGGACCGCATTGAAAGGAAATGGTTATGTCTCCCGGTGGCCGGGCTGGTGCCCTGGGGCCTAAGGTCCCGCTTACGCTGTGGTTGAGGGCGTTTGAGACTTCTTTTGAGAGGGAGTTCGGACCGAAAACTTCATACACGTTGGAGTATTTGACGATTTCTATTCCGTCACCCCGGAACTGAGCGTTGTTGTACCGGATGGAATGGCCGCCCTTGAGCAGAAGCATCCTTACGGGCGACGAACCCGTGCGTTCGAATATACAATTGTTGATGTCAACATCATGAGGAGCGTACTCTTGGGCGCTGGTTGCATTCAGGAAGTATTTCCCGTTGAAACGAAGGCCCCGGTCCAGGGTGGAAAAGGTGATGCAGTTGGCCATGTCGGTGAAGGTGCAATCGGCCACGAGAATCCCCGTATTACTGCAATCCGGGGAAAGGTGCTCCGGCTTCTCGAAATAGCTCTTGATATCCATGCCGCTGAACAGGCGGCGCATCACGCAATGGCGGACGATGGAATCCTTCCAGCCGCCGGTGGTGTCTATCGCGTCGCGCCCGCAATCCTGAAAGACGCAGTTTTCCACCAACGCCCGTTTGACGCCGGAGGAGCCGCCGCCCCGGCCCGTCTTGATGCCGTCCCCCTGGCATTGTTCGATCAGGCAATGGCGGAACACCGCGTCCGTCACATTGCCGGTCAGATAGGTGGACCAGTAGCCGCCCAGGATATGGCAGCCGATGACCTGCGGCCGGGCGCAATCGGCTAACTTGATCTGGTGATTGATGGAGCCTTCCAGCTTGCAATACTCGATCCGGATATCGCTCTTGCCTGATGCAGTGATCCCGACCATCGGATGGAAATACACGCCCCGCTTGGGATTCGTACCGCCCTCCGATCCCAGCTTCGGGGTATTCAGATACGTGATGGTCAGATTGCGCAACGTGGTCCGGCTGCCCAGGACCAGAAAGGTACGGTTTTTGTCGGCGGTCGCATCGGTGACGTCGAATCCCCCGCCCTTGACCGCGGATAAGATAAAGCCGTCGGGCAACCGGTGGGTTCCGCTGATCCGGTAGGTGTGGTCCAGTTTCAGCTCATCGCCGGCCTTAATCGTTCCATTGCTTAGAAGTGCCGCGAGCTGCGTACTCACATCCTGTCCGGCGGTCCAGCCCAGAGCCGACGAATGACGGACCTCGGCGTGCACTTGCGTCACGCATAATAACCATGCCAGAATAAAAGTATATCTGTTCATCTTGCACCTCACAATCGGTTTTTCACTCAATTATACTTGAGCTACGGAAAATGCCAAGTGGGATTAAGAATACCTTATGACTTGGAATCGTATTAGGAGCGATTTGTCATTTCGACCGAGGCGTAGCCGAGCGGAGAAATCCGGCCAGGCGACAAGCACAATTCGTGGGAATCCAGATGTCTCGACGGAGTTTACCCCTTCGAGTTCCTCAGGGCAGGCTCTGAGCGCAGTCGAACGGGCTCGACATAACATGGTGGGATCAGGTTTCATGTATAGGGCGGGGCACCATTCGGCCCAGAACTTGCTACCGAAGGAAACCGCCGTCCTACGAATATCCGCGAAATCCGCGGTTTAATTGGTCGTTCGGTTTTTGGTATCTTGCGAAGTGTGTCTTCGTGGTTCTTCCAGACTTCGTGGTGAAATATTTCAAATCGTAACCAGATCTTTCGACTCCGCTTTGCTCCGCTCAAGATGACAACATAATACTGTTTTAACCGGTGTTCATCCGTGTCCAAATTTGTCGACCGGATAACCGGATGAACAGGATATCATAATAATCCTGTCCATTCTTTCGGCCATGCTCAAGACAAGCTTTGTAAATCCCGTCTAAAAAAGAAGAAAAACGAGTTGACTTTGGGCCTTATATTTAGTATAATACATAACAAATATGTTCGTATATCGTATGTAGTATGTTGTATGTCGTTAATTTGGAACACAGGAGAGGGCATCCGGCGAGCAGGCTATCAGGAGAACAGGGAAGCGAATATAGAATAGTGAATATCCGATATCGAAGAAAAGAAGGTGGGGCAGAGCCGCCACCCTACAAAATGATTATCTCTGTGCCTCAGTGTTCTCTGTAGCTAAACATTTTCAAAAATGCACAAAAATTTACAAATTTTCACAAAATCGTGTCAATCCATATCAAAAAAAGGGAGAAAACTGCGTGAATCTGCGTTTTTTGGCGGTTCATTCAGAAAAAACAAAGCCAAATCACCAGCCTCCGGCTGGAAATCCTAAATGCTAAGCCCTAAATTCTAAACAAAGACGTCTCTTGAGAGAAAACAGTTATGTAAAAACAAAGCCAATTCTCATACGCAATGGAGGTTATTTGCCTATGACACCGATAGACTGCCGCGGCCCTCCGGACCTCGCAATGACCTCATAATCTCTGAACCTTTGTGCCTTCGCGCTTTTGTGGCAAACTTGGAAAAACAAACCCAATCCATCAGAGTCAACCCACTCCGCGAACTCCGCATTCTCTTCGGTAAATGCTATCCAGGTAACGACTTAGCATTATTTAGCGAAGGGTAGCCGGTCCGGGACGACGTGGACTTCGGTGGTGAACTTGTGCAGGAAGCCGCTGCCGCTGGGATAGCTTAGCTCGATGAAAAAGGCGGTCCAACCTTTTTTCGGGGCGGGGACTTTGGCGATATACCGGCCTTGCCCTTGCTCGCTGAGGTCCGAGCTTTCCCATACTTTGCCGATGGTTTCGAGCCGGAAATCCCGGGCCTTCGGGTTGGTGGCTTGCCAGAGTTTGACCGCCGAGGGCTTCGAGGGCGTTTCGACCACGATGGAATGGTCGTTTCTGACGGTCCAGGCGTATTTCGGGCGTTCCTCCTTCGTCAGGACGGATTTGAAGTACGACAGCAGGCTCTGGGGAGCGTCCGAGCCGCCGAGGCCGTGGTCGGTATTCGGAACGTAGCGGATGTATTTTTCGCCCGGCAGGTCGTCGAAATAGAACTGGGCCGAGTCCGGGAGGAAGAATTGGTCGCCGCTCGAATTGATCATGAACTTCGGGATATTCGCGTAGCGGTCGCGATATTCGTACGGATCGACGGTTTTCAAAAGCGGTTCGGCTTCCGGGCTAAATAGGTTTTCGAAAACATCGAGGTTATCGTAATCCGAAATCGCCTGGGAGTAGAAACCATAGGCGGCGTAGTGATGCTTCATTTGCTCATCCATATTCAGCACGTCGATGACCGCCGGGGCGATGGCGACGACGCGCTTATCGACCGCGGCGGTTAACCACGTCGTCCAGCCTCGCTTGGAGCCACCGG
>CAZDAF010000362.1:0-3910 GCA_964503115.1 uncultured bacterium | reverse complement strand
TTAAGGGTTTTCGGACGAAACAAGGCTGTTGTTATGGCAAGGAAAAATTGAGTAACCTCAAGTTCTTTCAAACGTAGGTAATCGTTTCCCGGCATGGTCGTCGCCGACTTCGCATGCCTTACATCTTCCCATTGTATCATTGGGCAAGTGGGCTAAAACCTTTGTTTGTCAGCAGCCCGGAGTTATCATCCAGGCTATATGCCATCTTCCTTCTTCATCATTTTCGATGCACACTATTGCGCCCGGTTTGAATGTCGCCACCAGCAGCGATTCATCGTGCGCAACCATCCCGGATACCAGCTTGCCCACAAAAGGCATATGTCCCACCAGCGCCGTATCTTCATCCCAGGAATTGAACTCGGACAAGATCGATTCAATCGAATCGAGCGGAGCGATACTTTGCCGGGTCGATAGCCGATCCATACCACCCAGCGCCGGAGCCAGTATTTCCGCCGTCTGCTTTGCGCGAGCCTTGCTGCCGTGGTATATCTTGGTGCAACTTATATCGAGAGGTTTTAAGAACTCGGCGAGCTTTTTTACGTCTTCAACGCCTTTGGTTGTCAGGCGACGTTCGGGATCGGCATCCTTTGAAGCCGCTTCCCCGTGTTGCACTATATACACTCTCATGGGCTAACCCCCTTTTGGTTGTGAAAGCCGGGATGGCAGTAATCCTCAATATCCTGCATGATCGGCATAAATGCAACAATGGCGGCCGGTTTATTGAATTTATTCGTGTGGCCTGCTAATTTGATGCAACAATGAAAATGCCGACTCGCCTATCTGCGTTTTTCGCGGTTATATCCGGCATATTGCTGATTTTCGCCGTGTCTTTTGCGGAGTCTGACGGTACCGAAAATGGCGATATAACGCCTGTGCCCGGGATTTCTTATTCGCCGCTGAAACAAGTTGTCCCCGGGCCTGGTCTGCCGGAAGGCCTGGATATTCGAGGTGCAAACAACAACCTCGACCTTGTGCGGTATCGCAATCGATTTTATTTCGCATTTCGGACGGCGCCGACCCATTTCGCATCCCGAGCCGTCCGTTTCATAATACTCACTTCCGAAGACTCCGAGCGTTGGGAGATTGAGAATATCATTCACATCGGTCGCGATATGCGCGAGCCGCGATTTTTGGTCTACAAGGGGCGGCTTTTCTTTTATTACTTTTCCGCCGGCAAGAACCCCTGGACTTTCAGCCCGCAGCACATCTGGGTGAGCGAATACAAAGGGCCGGGCCGCTGGACCGAGCATCAAAAAATATGGAAACCGGGCTACGTAGTCTGGCGCGCGAAGGTGCACAAAAACGTTGCGATTATGTCCACGTATGCCGCCAGGGGTGTAAGAGAGACCAAGGGTGAAAAACCTTCCGAGCTGACGCTGCTGAAAAGCGAAGATGGAATTGTCTGGAAGCCGTTCGATCCCAAGTTGCCGGTGCAGGTATATGGAGCGGGCGAGGCGGATTTCGAATTCGATGCAGACGGCAACCTGTACACCGTGGTGCGCAACGAATCGGGAGCTACGAAAATCTGCAAAGCTCCGGCTTCGAACATCGCGGACTGGGAATGCACCACCTCACCCATCAAGTACGATTCACCGCTTATGTTCAAACATAAAGGCGAGATTTACCTCATCGCCAGACGCAACATATCGGGAGTCTACTACCGTGATGTACGTCTGCTTCGTGGCGGTATCGAGACTTTGTATTTAATGGGAAGATATTGGGTCACGCGCAAGCGCACCGCAATGTACCGCTATGACACCGGCAAGATGGAAATTGAATGGCTCTTCGATTTCCCCAGCAGGGGAGATACATCTTTCCCCGCACTGGTGCGGCTGAACGACGACCAATATCTCCTCTATAATTACAGCTCACCCATCGACGGCCCGGATTACTGCTGGGTCGCAGGTCAACTCACCGGCACCCGCATCTACTCGACAATAATAACGTTCCACAAATAGATTGGTTTACCGGCTCGGATTGTTCGGAGGTTTTTGGGCAACTAATGAATCGCCCTGCTGTGTTATTGTGATGAGAACTTCGCACTATAAATGACTTCGGCAATGTGTATGTTCGACTAAGGTTGATCGTTGTAAAGCGGTTGTTGATGCAATAAACTCAGGTACTGGAGAAAAATGGAAGATGTCGGATTCAACCGTCAAGCAAATACAAGATAGAATTCAATATTCCGAGTATGTAGGCCCGACCGTATTTGCGCTGATTGTCGGTCTGCTGGCGGGTATGGGGGCAATAGTATTCCGCTACCTTATCCAGGCGGCGCATTGGTTATTTTTCGATTATGGAGGGCAGCTAAGCGCAAATGTCGGTTTCCTGTCCTTGGGAAAAAGCTATATCATTCTGGTGCCCGCAGTGGGAATGTTACTAGTGTCGTTGATTGTCCGGCGTTGGGCGATTGAGGCTCAGGGCCATGGGGTTCCGGAGGTACAATATGCCGTTAAAAAAGAAGGAGGGCGAATTCGTTTTCGTGTCTCCGTAGTCAAGGCCCTTGCCAGCGCTATTTGCATCGGATCGGGAGGGTCGGTAGGTCGTGAGGGGCCTATCGTTCAAATCGGCTGTTCCCTGGGCAGCAATATTGGAAAAGTGGGAGGATTCAGGGAACCGGAAATTAAGATTCTACTCGCCTGTGGAGCGGCCGGGGCCATTGCGGGTACGTTTAACGCTCCCATCGCCGGAGTGATGTTTGCGCTCGAGGTCATTCTTGGGAGTTTTGCAGCCCGGTCGTTCGGGTTGGTGGTTATCTCTTCGGTGACATCCATTGCATTGTGCCATGCGTTCCTGGGGAAACAGCCGGCTTTCGAGCTGGTCCAGCCGTTTACACTGAATAGCTCATGGGAGTTTCCCCTGTACCTGGTTCTCGGTCTCTTTGTGGGTATGATATCGTTGGGATATGTAAAGAGTGTTTATTTCTTCGAGCGTTTGTTCGATAGCTGGCGATTCAACGTCCATATCAAGGCTCTTTTGGGCGGGCTGGCTATCGGTCTTTTGGGATTTTTCGGCAGCGAACATATTTTCGGCGTGGGTTACGAAGCGATCGAGATTGCGCTTCAGAACAATTTCGGCCTGCAACTCCTGTTGCTGCTGCTCGTGCTGAAGATGCTCGCCACCTCGATCACCCTTGGCGCAGGTGGGTCGGGCGGAGTTTTCGCCCCGGCGTTGTTTATCGGGGCGATGGCGGGTGGCATTTTCGGCATAACGGTCAATTACCTGTTTCCCTCCATCACTGCATCTCCTGGAGCCTATGTACTCGTGGGAATGGCAGCCCTGTTCGCCGGGGCGGCGCACGCCCCTATTACTTCGATTATCATCCTTTTCGAGATGACGGATAACTACAAGATTATCCTTCCATTGATGCTCTCGGCGGTGGTCAGCTACCTGGTCTCTTCTCGCCTCAGTCGAGATTCGATCTATGCCATCAAACTCCGTCGAAAGGGTGGGTTGACTCCTCCCAAGCCCGAGGTCAGCTTTCTCGATATGATCCTGGTAACCGATGCCATGTCTATGGATTACCGGACGGTTTCCCCGGAGTTGCCCATTACCGAATTGGCGAAATTATTTCAAGAGAACCTCATCCGCAGTTGCCCGGTTCTCAATGCGGATGATCGTCTTGTGGGGATAGTAACGGAATTCGATTTAAAAAGAGCAATACTCGGTGGCGAGACGGAGAAACATACGGTCTCCGACATCATGACGACTAACCTGATCACCTGCAACACCGATGAAAGTCTTCGGGTTGTGCTGCATCGTTTTACGGGAAAAGACGTTCATCAGATTCCGGTGGTGGGAAAAAGTAACCCGGAGAAACTCCTGGGCGTGCTTCGACGAGGTGAAATCTTTTTCGCCTATAACGAGTTGGTTGACGAACACCAGCGACTCTTGAATAAAGCGGGAGTTG
>CAZDAF010000361.1:0-3915 GCA_964503115.1 uncultured bacterium | reverse complement strand
GGCCAAAAAACCGAGGAAGTTTTTGACGGAGCCGTTATAGCTTCCACGGCGCAGGCTGCAAATCGAATAACTGCCGAACTGCCCGAGCATATCGTGAGCCGTCCGCAGAGGGAGTTTCTTAATTCCCAGACCTACGTGCCAAATATACATGCTGCATACCTTGTCGACAGGGATGAAGGAGCGTCCGACGTCGGGGTTGTTTTTCCTTGCGGACCGGGCAAAAAGGCCATCGCGGCGATTGCGTTTCACAGCCATAAAATAGATGACGCTTCCAAACTGCCGCCGGGCAAGGAACTTGTGAGCGTATACCTGTCGGGCGATACCAGCGGCCGCCTGATCTCGTCGGACAAGTCAGGCATATTCGAAAAATGCTGGAGCCTAGCCGTGGATTTTTACCCGAAGTTACCCGAAAAATACGAATCGTTTGCTTTATTTGTAAGGCCGGAAACAATACCGGTGCACGCCGTGGGGCGGTACAAGCTTGCTGCGCGGTTTATATCCGAACAAAAAGGCCCGGTAACCTTTGCCGGCGATTATTTGGCAACCGCCACCGTCGAGGGCGCCATAAGATCAGGCATCAGGGCTGCGGAAAAGTTAATCCGGCAATAGAGCAGTTTGGGGATGCCCTGAACAAAAACCGCTATATTATACGCAGCAGGTTGGAAGTCCCACTTTATGGCTCAAATCCATACGCTCCGGCCAAAAAGGAGATCGGGTGCATAACGGTGTGGTCGGCAAGCGGCGCGCTGAGATAAGACCGGCACGCCGGACATTGTGTGAGGACGGTCTTCACCCCTGTCCGACCTATGTCCTCCAACTTGTGTGAACGGATGTTTTCCGACAACTCCCGGAAGTTCATGTAAAACGTCCCCCCGGCGCCACAACACCGTTCGGGATACTCCATCTCGACCAACTCGGCCTGAGGCACCGCTGCCAGAAGATTGCGAGGAGCGTCGTTGATTGTCGGTGTCCAACCGCGATGACAAGGGACGTGGTAAGTGTATTTCTCGGGCAAGCCGAGCGGTTCCGACGATAGGCCGACATTATTCAAATAATCGGTTACCTCCCATACTTTGGTACCTATCAATTCGGCCTGGAGTCGTAATGGATCGTTTTCAGGAAGCGCTTTGGCAACTTTTGTTCTCAACATCATGCCGCACGATGTACAGTCCGTGATAATTGCGTCCACCTCCTGAGAGGCCAAAATGGGAATATTTACCCGCACCATTTTTTGCACTGTAGCGAGATCGCCTTCCACCAGAGCAGGCAAGCCGCAACATACCAACCCGTCGGGTATAACCACCTCAATCCCGTTGCGGGTCAGAACGCGGACAACGTTCATGGCCGTATCCGGATAAAAGGCGTTGGTGGCGCAACCGACATAATAGGCTACCCTGGCGCGGGCTTTTTCCTTCGGGGAGATCACACCCCTACATAGTGATTCGAACCGTTTCGACGCCTGGGCGGGAAGTTCCCGGGGAGTCAAGCCCATCCTTTGGGCCAAAGCTTCCGCCATTCCGATGAAACCGCTGAAGCCGCGCCGGGACATGAACTTATTAACCAGATAGCGCCTGGGAGCGTCCAGGCGTTTCTCTTCATACAGCCGATGACGAGCCGCCACCACTATTTCATCTATAGGCACCCCGGCCGGACAGGTTTGTACGCAGTTGGTGCATAAAAGGCACCTGCTGATCACATCGCGCAGACGCTTTGTCACCGGGAGAGAGCCTTCCACCAGGGAGGCGCGGATGAGTTCCAATCGGGCCCTGGCGACATGAGTCTCAAGAAGGTCTTCCAGAAAAACCGGGCACGTGGCCTGGCAAAATTCACAATGAGAACATTTCGCCATCAATTCTTCGTATTTTTTCAGATCCAGCATCATGCCCGCTCACTGTGTTCCCATATTTTTCCGGGGTTCATGATACCTTTGGGATCAAAAGCTTTCTTAATTCGTTTCATGAGTTCTATCTGAGTTTCACCCTTTTCCCAAACAAGAAACGCCGCCTTGTGCAATCCAATGCCGTGTTCGCCGGAGATGGTTCCACCGAGTTCGAGGCCCGCTTTCACGATTTGTTCTATCGCAGAGGCGGCTTTTTTCTCCAATTCTTCGGTCACTTGGGGAAAACCGATCAAAGGGTGTATGTTCCCGTCCCCGGCATGCCCCCCAAGCCCGATGAAAATCCCCAGAGTTGAAGAAATATTCTGGACTGATCGGACGAAATCGGGCAGTCGATCTCGCGGAACCGTTATGTCTTCGGTAATAACTTTCTTAAAAACGTTCATTATCAAGGGATAAAGGTTTTTGCGGGCTTCCCAGTAAGTTTCAGCTTCATTTTCGTCCTCTATAACGCGGATGTCCATGGCGTTCATTTTGCTGCAAAGCTCTTTTACGTGCCCGGCATCCTTCTCGACCTGAACGGCTGAGCCGTCCAGATCCATCAAGAGATAAGCTTGTCCGTCCGTGATCAGAGGGGGAGAGATGTAATTGTTCATGAGTAAAATGGCCCCTTGAGACAGAAATTCGAGCCTGGCCGGAACAACTCCGCTCGCAATGATTTCGGAAACCATACTTGCGGCCTGATCCACACTTTCGCATACCACTACCGCCGTCCGATGGGCCGGCGGGAGAGGCAACAGGCGAAGGTTTATTTTAGTGATAACGCCCAGGGTGCCTTCCGATCCGGTGAGGAGGTGGGTCAGATCGTATCCTGCAGACTGCTTCACGCACGTTCCGCCGGTGTGGATTACGGAACCGTCCGGCAGAACCACTTCGAGCCCAAGGACATAGTTGCCGGTGGTGCCGTATTTTACGCCATACGGCCCGCCTGCTCGAGTGGCCACGTTTCCTCCAAGCGTACACACCTCCTGGCTCTGTGGATCGGGGGGGTAAAAGAGTTTTTTCTTTTCCACTGTTTTTTGGAAGTGGCCCAGTATTACGCCGCTCTCGACGTGAGCGGTCATGTTGCCCCGGTTGATCTCGATGATTCGCCGCATTCTTTTCATGTCGAGAACGATCCCCCCGCGCACCGGAGTGCAGCCCGCCGAAAGTCCACTGCCCGCGCCCCGGGGTATCAATGGAATATTTCGATCAAAGGCGTATTTTACCACTTTTGAAACTTCTTCAGGGGTTTCAGGAAGAACTACGGCGTCAGGCATATTCCAGGCGAAATAATGAGTGGCGTCGCTCGCATAAGCATGACGATCCTCGGCATCCGTTCTCACCTTTTCCTTGCTCACCAACCGGCCCAAATCTTTGGCCAAACCTTTCATATAAAATTTCCCTTTCTAAAGGACTATCTTCAGACATACCATGAACGCCAGTATAATGTATGGCCCGATGATTTCAAAATTGCGCCGACAATAATGGCACATTCCGATCCGACCTATGATATTGTTACGTTAGAATGCGAAATTTGGCGAGGACTGTTTCCAACGCAATGACGCTAAAACGATCCCCGGTGCAATTCGCCCATCCCGGCTTTCTCCGGCAGCGTCTTTTGCAGATATGCCGCTTTTGTGAATGACAACCGATTATTTTGGCATTATAATGCCGGCAATGAAGAAAAAGAATATCGGAAAGCCGGTACTTGTAATTATCTCCATCTTCTTTTCTCTTGGATTGGCGGAAGGTTATGTCCGATATAAAGGCTATTATGGCGTTGATGGGAACTTTTTCTTCCGCTACAGGAAACTCAAACCGTTTAAGTTGCCGCTTAAGTCGGTTGAAAAGAGTGTGGAATTATATTTGCAAAGTCCCACTTCTTACTACCTGTATGACCCGGAACTCGGTTGGACGATAAGACCCAACAGCGAATCACATGATAAGCTTTATAAATCGAATTCTTTCGGCCTGCGATCCGCGCCTACGGAGACTAGCTTGGAACCGGTTCAAGGACGATTAAGAATAGCGCTATT
>CAZDAF010000360.1:0-3926 GCA_964503115.1 uncultured bacterium | reverse complement strand
CGAGTTGCTTTATGACACGGAGCGGGGTGGTATAGAGCGTATCGAGGCCGAACATGGTGTAAAGATAATCATAGAGGTCGACTCGAACTTTCACCAGGAACAATATGAAATGACAAAGGTGACATAAATGAACGATTTCGTACATGTGGTTTGCGAGAACTATGTGCCTACGAGTTTTGGAATCGTAGGCGAGCATGGTTTTGCCGCAATTGTCAACGTCGGAGGGCGTAAGGTGCTTTTCGATACGGGACAGGGCGCCGGCCTGTTGGGGAACTCGCGATTTATGGGGATCGATTTTAGCGAGACGGAATTTCTTGCGTTGTCTCACGGTCATAAGGATCATACCGGCGGCGTTATGGACTTTCTGAACGCCGTCGGCGGAAAACCCGTGGTGGCGCACCCGAAGGTTTTCGAATCACGAACCGCCGTACGTAAAATCGGCGACCGGGAAATAAGATTGCCCATCGGTATGTCGTGGACGAAAGAGGATCTCGAGGCCGCCGGGGCGGAATTCAGCCTGAGCGCCGAGCCTTTTGAGATAGTTCCGGGGTTGTGGTTCTCGGGAGAGGTACCCATGAAAAACGATTTCGAAACCACCGATGCAAGTCTTTACGTGGGCTCAAATGACGACCTCAAGCTGGATCCCTTTGATGACGATGCGTCTCTGTTCGCCGTTACCGACCGTGGAATTACCATCATAGCCGGTTGCGCGCATCGAGGTATAGTGAACACCATGGCTCACGCCCGAGAGCTTTTCAGCGATAAACCTTTCTACGCCGTCATCGGCGGCTTTCACCTCATGGACGCAAGTCGGGAAAGGATCGATAAAACCATCGAAGCTTTCAGGGAATACGACGTTAAGTTGATTGCCGCAGGGCATTGCACGGGATTGCCATCCGTGTTTGAATTGGCAAAAGCTCTGGGCGACGCTTTCCGGTTCCTCTGGGTGGGGAAAAAATTCGATATATGAGATTGAAAGTATCAACCGGGATAATTATTTTTACCGCGCTTCTTATGGCGTTACCGGTATTGATTTCCGTTGTGCCGGGTAGGGCCGCGGAACAATTCATCACCGTCGAGGTTCAGAAGGGCGATACGCTGTGGGGAATAGCGCAACGGTACCTGAAAACCCCCGGTTTGTATAAGGAGATATTGAAGTATAACAATATAAAGAATCCCGACCTCATAAAGCCGGGTATGAAGCTGAAGATACCGGTACGGTTGTTAAAGAAGAAACCGCCTGGAACTTCACCGAAGCCCGTCGGGCCTTCCGGGCAGCCGGCGGGTGAAGCCCCTGCATCGACGGGAACGGCGCAAATCGGGCCATTGGGAAAGATATTTCACGTCGCACGTGACGCCGTCAGGGTAAGCGGAGCGCACGCCGACGAAGTGCTGCGGGTAGGGAGCGCGCTACGCACCGGAGACCGGGTGGTCACCGACAGCCTTTCCTTTTTCTCGGTAAGTCTTGGGGAGGGGAATTTTGTGGTGGGGCCCGATACTCGTTTGATGGTGGTGCTGTTGGAACGAATGGGTGAAAAGAAAGCGCTTAAGGCTTATATCAAGGTAATCAGCGGTTTTGTGCGATTCGATGCGCCGGTGGGTACCGATATCAGGGTAAGGTCGGAAATTGCCGGCGTGCGTGCAAATGGGGCCGGGTTTTCCTTTCGGGTCGAGGAAGAAGGCAGAAATTTTGTCGATGTATACTCCGGAAGGATCGAGGTGATAAGCGGCGATCTTCGCAACGTGGTAGGGGTTGGACAGGGTATCGTCGTCGATTCGGAAGGCGTCGCCGACGGACCGCTTGACTTACCGCCCGCGCCGGCGTTGGTTAAGCAGGATGTCGAGGCCGGTGGAGTATTGCATCATGGCGCGAGGTGGGATCACGTCCCCGGCGCCGCGTCATACCGCGTTGAAGTGGCTCTCGATTCCGCTTTTGAGAGACCGGTGTACATGGCCGGTTATGCGGGAAACTCGATTGATTTCAATTTCCTCGCCACATATTCGGCCGGGCGATATTATATCCGCCTGATAAGCGTCAACAAAAAAGGCCTTTGGAGCGCGCCGTCAAATCCGTTATCCTATACTACTCGGTAACGATAAACAAGAAATATAGATTTCCCGGATATAACGAGGAAGGTTGATTCGGATGAGAAAGACGGTTCTCTTACCTGTATTGATCGGCTCTATTGTTTTTGTTGGATGCATAAGCGCCGCGCAGAGGTCGCAGTGGAACGCGCGGCGTGGCGAAGAACTGCTCGAAGCGGGGAAATACAAGCGCGCGGTGCGGCGTCTCGAGGCCGCCGAGCGCGCACGCGCCGGTGATGCGAAGCTGATGTTTCTGCTGGGGTCCACTTATCTTTACCTGGGAAGGTATCGGGAGGCCGCCGAGCGCCTGGAAAAGGTGATTGAAACGGAACCGAAGAATTATGAGGCGTGGTTTCGATTGGGCAACGCTTGCCTCAACATGGACAAATTCGACCTTGCGGCAGCGGCATATCGGATGGCAATCGAGGTCAAACCGGACTTTCTCGAAGCAGTCGAAGCGCTGGCTATGTTATACCCTGACGGAGGTGTGACACGCGAGGAGGCGCTGGCGATGTGGAAGAGGGCGTTCGAGCTTGAAACGCGGGACGAGTGGATAACTCGAGCGGAGCATTACATCGAGAAACTTAAAAATGAAGGGAATGATTAAATGAAACAGCGTCAAGAATCTTTGATTCCCGGCCTTGCGCCGGAGGGTTTGACGTTTGTGTTTTCAGGAGCGGCGCTTCTTGTTGCATGCCTGGTGGTACCTCGTTGGGTCGGCGCGCTGATCTTTGCAGCTTACACGGCGTTTGCCGTGTGGTTCTTCCGCGATCCGGAAAGATACCCGCCGCCGGGCGATGACACCGTGCTTTCCCCGGCTGACGGTCGCGTGGTAGATGTCGAGGATATTCAAAAGGCGCCTTATACCGGCGAGCCCGCCCGGAAAGTAGGTATTTTTATGAGCGGTTTCGATGTGCATGTGAACCGTAATCCTATATCCGGCAGGGTCGAGGGCATTTACTATAAGCAAGGCGGATTTATCAAGGCCGATCTGGCTCAGGCAAGCCTTTTGAACGAGCAAAACGCCATTTTGTTGCGTCGCGATGACGGCGTTGGAGTAATGTTTATCCAAGTCGCAGGGCTTGTTGCTCGTCGTATCGTATGTTACCTTGAAATCGGAGATCGTGTCGAGCGCGGCGCGCGGATGGGTATGATCCGTTTCGGGTCGCGCCTGGACGTATACGTATCCCCCGACACCGAAATTTCGGTGCAAAAGGGAGATAAAGTGAGAGCGGGAGAAACCGTTCTGGGAACCGTGCCATGGTCTTAATAAAAGATAAGCGCATCCCGGTATTGCCCAACCTGATCACCACAGGCAACATATTTGCCGGTTTTTACTCGGTGATCCACAGTATTCAGGGTGATTTCCGGCGAGCAGCGTGGGCCATAGTGATTGCGGGAATTTTTGACCTGCTCGACGGCCAGGTCGCGCGGCTCACCAAATCGCAAAGTGAGTTCGGCGTTCAATATGATTCGCTCAGCGACTTGGTAAGCTTCGGTTTCGCGCCCGCATTACTCGCGTATTTCTGGGGCCTCGAGCCTTTCGGCCGACTCGGCTGGTTGGCTTCGTTTCTCTTCGTGGTTTGCGCGGCGCTGAGATTGGCGCGGTTCAACGTTCAAGGCGGCACGGAGGAGAAAATATATTTCCAGGGCTTACCCAGCCCCGCTGCGGCTGGAGTAATGCTGGCAGCGGTGTTATTTGACCAGGAGTTTTTCGGCGGTGGGCATCTTAACCTTTTACCGGCGCGGATGCTCTTCCTCGTAATTACGTTTATAACTGCCTTGCTGATGGTAAGCGGCTTCCGATTCCGCTCTACCAAGAACTTAAGCCTGCGAGGAGT
>CAZDAF010000359.1:0-3963 GCA_964503115.1 uncultured bacterium | reverse complement strand
AAAGCTCGATAATTGGATCTGCTCAATAGCACAGGGTCGCAAATAAAACGTGAAAAATATAGCCCCAAGCACTGCTGCAGCAATGTGTATTTTTAAATATCGAAAAAAACAGTAAGACCCTACCCCGGCTATAATATATGTTATTAAAAGCGCATAGTTATGCGCCGCTACATAATCACCGCTTAGCCAATATCCGATAAACCAGTTGGGCATCATTCCCAACAGGTGGTCAGACAAAGCGAGGGTATAAATAGCGGGGTACAATATATTAGCATGGAAAATGTCGAGAGGTTGGTGAAAAATCGCCCATGCGTTCCATCCCAGTATCCAGACATGAAGCAATTGGTCGTGGTAGTCGCGAAGTATACCGGGCTGATATGGCAGTTCTCGCCGGAAATGGTAGGTGGTCAAAAGCACAAAAAGCAGGATTATCCCACTTATTTCGACAGCTTTTGTTCGCCAGTTCATATCAGGGAGAACTGTAGAATATAATCAGATTATATCAAGTTGTGAACCCTATTCACATGACCAAAGCTGTAATGCCGGACAACAGCAGAAACAGGCCGATAACCGATAAAATCAGGGCTATGACGAGTTTGAGGTTATAAGTCCAGGTGCGGCCTGTGAGGTCTCCGGCTTCCACTTTATACAGCTCGACGAAAGGCCTCATTCCGCGCCTGTACCAGCCTGTTACGGTAGCTTCCTTACCCTGGAATTTGTCGGCTTTGCGCAGTCCGAAAATGAAGTCGAGCAACCGGATCGGCTGCCGGTAGTCCAGGACGATAAACCCGGTTTCGTCTTGAAGGACAAGGTCTTCGCTCCAATAAAGTCCCGGTATGCCGTGTCCGATGATCGTGCCCCTCATCTGAACGGGAATGGGCCTCATTTTGCTTACTTTTAGTTCTCTCAAGAGGCTTGTGACGGTTTTCGGCTCGAATTTGGTATTGTATCTGAACAGTAGTCTCACGATAAAACCCGCGCCCGCCAGCAGGAAGAATATGCCCGGGGCCAGCGAGGCGGCCTTGGGCACGTACGCGGCCAGCAGCCCTGCGATAACCGCCGCAATGGCAAGTCCAATGACCGGCATGGCCCAGAAAAGCAGGTCGATCAGGAAGGCGCCTGTCAGTCCTTCGGCCTTTTTTTCCGACAGGGCAATCAGAGGAGTGGTACCTCCGGCGAGCGATTTTTTATTCATGGCCAATACCCTTCGCGCGGTCAGAGGATGCGTGCTGTTCAACTGGTAGATGAACGCCCATGGATTTTTCAGGTCCCATTCCATAGCTGCCGCCATCGCGCCCGCGTCGAATCTGCGCTCGGAGCCGATACCGCTCAACACGGAGCCCACGCTGGATTTCTCCGACGCTATTCCCAAGGCTGCGAAAGCGCCGCCCTTATCGAAGCCACGGCTTTTTTTCTTACCCTTGTTTTTTATGCGGGCGAAGAAGCCTTTCTTTTTCCCGTCTTTTTGCTCTTTCTCGGGAGGTTTCCCGGCCTTACTTATACCGTACCCGATTTTAACGAGCGCCAAACTCAACGCGCCCGGGTCGCCCGTGGCGTCCGCTGCGAAATCGTCGGCGAAGTATTCCCTTATGCGGGAGAGAAGGAGCACTATGAACTGGCTGACGATATATGCCAGAAACGCGCCCAATGCGACGGCGCTTGACGCCTGGTCATCGCGCCGGCTCGTCCATCTATATAAAATGTAGAGCAACAGCGGCACCAGGCCCGCTATCGTCATCACCACGAAATCCCAGTGTTTGATATGGCCCAATTCGTGCGCCACAACCGCGTTTCTTTCCCGGGGAGACAAGATGTCCACCAATCCTCGAGTTACTACCACGCGGGCGTTGCCGGGGTAGTGGCCGAAGGTGAACGCATTCGGGTTGCCGTCTTCGATTATGCCGAAACGGGGAATGGGAATGCCGTATTTTGAAGAAGTGGCTTCGATAAAGGACGCCAGGTTGGGATCCACTTCCCTTGCATCTATCCAGTTGATTTTGTAAATCCACTGAATTATCGTGGGGCCGATAAGGTATTGTAAACCCACAACAACGACGGCAAACACGACCGCTGTCCACATTGGTTGGCCCGTGGTATATAGAGCGGCAATGCCTACCGCAAATAAAAGCCCGAAAAGTATCGCCAGAACCAGAAACGACCGTAAACCCAGCCTCCACATGGTTCTTCCCTCCTTACATTATTTAAAGCAAAGTAATAAGTACTTCGAATAATCGAAACACACCAATCATAGAATCAACACCGCTTGAAATCAACCTCAAATAGCGGAATACCGGCATTTTTCCCGCCTGTACGGGTTTGCAATATTGTGGTGCAGCCTTCCAGGCTGCGATCAATGCAGGCAGGATGCCCGCACCACAATAATGCCCACATTTTATATCGCCGGTCCCGCCTGTGCCCGCTCATTGACGCGCTGCCGCGCTTTGTATATCATCACGGCCAAACGGCGGGGAGCGTCCCGCCTTGTAATTTCGAGAAAATATTATGGAAATAGCGCTTAAAATCCTTCTGTTCGCTCCGCCGATTCTTTTCAGCATCGTGCTTCATGAGTTCATGCACGGTTACGTCGCCGACAAGTTGGGTGACCCCACTGCAAGAAGAGCGGGCAGATTGACTTTGAACCCGATAAAACATATAGACCCCGTCGGGACAATTATAATACCGTTGCTTCTGTTGATCGTTTCCAAAGGAACCATGATGTTCGGCTGGGCCAAGCCCGTGCCGGTCAACCCGATGAACACTCTCAACCCGAAGCGTACCATGGGCCTGACTGCGTTGGCCGGGCCAATGACCAACCTGGTGTTGGCTGTTTTGTGTACGGTTTTACTGAAAATCATGTCCGCGGGTTTCATTCATAATTCAATAGCCGTACCGCTTGTGCTTATGCTCAAAGGGGGGTTAATCATTAACGTCGTGCTTACGGTTTTCAACCTGATTCCGATTCCACCTTTGGATGGTGGAAGAGTTCTTGTGTGGCTTTTGCCGGAACCGCAGGCTGAAGCGGTGGAGAAGATTGAGCCTTACGGAATGTTCATCATCTTCGGTCTGTTGATACTTAATCCCGGCAACATACTGGGAAAATCGATCTACGGCGTTCTGCAGATATTCTGGTGGTTTATTTAACGGAGGTTGGTGGTACTCGAATGACGGAAAGAAAACGCGTTCTCAGCGGAAACAGGCCGTCCGGGAAATTGCATCTCGGGCACCTGTTCGGCGCGCTGGATAATTGGGTAAAACTTCAGGAAGAATACCGGTGCTTCTATTTCGTGGCCGACTGGCATGCATTGACGACGGAATATAAGGATACGGACAAAATCCGCGAAAGCACCTTGGATATGGTGGCCGATTGGCTGGCCGTCGGGCTTGATCCCGACCATAGCGTCATATTCGTGCAATCTTCCATAAAGGAACATGCGGAACTCGAACTGCTTTTTGCGATGTTCACCCGCATAGCGAGACTCGAGCGGGTGCCGAGTTACAAGGAAATTCAGCAGGAAACAGGCAGGCAAGACCTCGACACTATCGGGTTTCTAAGTTACCCGCTCCTTCAGGCGGCGGATATATTGATGTATCGTGCACACTACGTCCCGGTCGGCATAGACCAGATGCCGCACATCGAGCTTACGCGTGAGACGGCCAGGAAATTCAACGAGCTTTACGGCCATGTTTTCGACGAGCCGGAAGGACTGCTCACCGAGGTTCCAAAGGTTCCCGGTACGGACGGCCGAAAAATGAGCAAGTCTTACGAGAACGCGATATTCCTCTCCGACTCGCCCGAGATTGTCGAGAAGAAGGTTTTGCCGATGAAAACCGACTGGCGGCGACAGAAACGTACCGATCCGGGCGTGCCGGATGAATGCCCGGTATTCGACCTCCACCGAATCTTCAGCGCTCCCGAAGTTATTGATTGGGCCCGCGAAGGATGCTCCACCGCCGGCATAGGCT
>CAZDAF010000358.1:0-3974 GCA_964503115.1 uncultured bacterium | reverse complement strand
TACGCGAAGGCGGCCGCACTGTCGGTGCCGGCGTCGTCAGCGAGATCATCGAGTAATCGAGAAGGTGGGTAGGATATTATGCCAAGAGAAATTATCACGCTCGCATGCGGAGAATGCAAGCGGCGTAATTACACCAGCACCAAGAACAAAAGGACGACTCCCGGTAAATTGGAGTTGAAAAAATATTGCCCGTTTTGCAGGCACCATACGGTGCACCGGGAGACTAAGTAATATATATGTGCAATCCATATCGGGGTTATGCCCCGGACAGGCCAGTAGCTCTAACTGGTAGAGCGCCGGACTCCAAATCCGGATGTTGGGGGTTCGATTCCCTCCTGGCCTGCTTTGATAAATGAGTAAAGGGGAACGATAGAATGGCGGTTGATAATCAGACGATATTCAATTACAGCCTCGGAGCGGTCTCGTTGGCGCTGTGGTTCGTAATGTACCGGTTTTTCGGTTTCGTAATGGAATTGGGTCCGGTACAGGATTTATTAGCGCCGAGCGAAACCATGATGACTATTGTGCCCTTCGTTCTTGGGTTGGGAGTGGCCGCCGGGGCTTTCGCGGTGGTAAGACGCCACGAGGAGGCGAATCGCTTCGGCGTCGAGGTGGCCGTGGAACTCAGGAAGGTGGTTTGGCCTACTCGTAAGGAGGTCACCGGAACGACGACAGCGGTTTTGATAGTGGTTTTCATTACTGCGATGATCTTGTTTTTGTTTGATAAGTTGTTCGGACTCCTTATGGCGGTACTTATGAGGTAGGGGGCGTTTATGGTCAAGAGGTGGTACGCGATACATACCTATTCCAGCTTTGAGAATAAGGCCAAGCAAGCTCTCGAAGAAAGGATCAAAAACTTCGGTCTGGAAGATAATTTCGATGAAGTGCTCATACCCAGCGAAGAGGTTGAGGAGATAATCAAGGGTCACAGGAAAACTTCGCGCAGAAAATTTTTCCCGGGATATATGCTGGTTAAAATGGATATGAACGAGAAAACATGGCATTTGGTTCGCAATACGCCCAAGATCACCGGCTTTGTGGGAGGAACTCGGCCCGAAGAAACTCCGTCCATACCTGATAAAGAAGTCGAGTCGATCACGAAACGAATATCCGAAGGAGCTCTCAGACCCAAGCCAAAGGTAGAGTTCGAAAAAGGCGAGAGCGTCAGGGTTATGGACGGCCCTTTTGCTAATTTCAATGGTGTAGTAGAGGAAGTCAACCCGGAAAAAGGCAAATTGCGGGTGTTGGTAAGCATTTTCGGCCGAGCCACACCCGTCGAGCTTGAATTCGTACAGGTGGAGAAGAGTTGAACAAATGAAGAAAGAAGTGGCAAGCATCAAGCTGCATATCCCGGCGGGAAAGGCCAACCCGTCCCCCCCGGTGGGGCCGGCGCTGGGCCAGTACCAGGTGGATATAATGGGTTTCTGCAAGGCTTTTAACGCCCAGACGCAGAAAATGGAAGATATGAAGGTTCCTGTGAGCATCGTCATATATTCCGACAGGAGTTTTAAGTTCGAGGTGGGAACCTACCTGACAAGCGAGCTTCTCAAGAAACATGCTAAGGTCGAAAAGGGTTCCGGCGAGCCGGGGCTGACTCCCGTTGCCAGATTGAGCCGTGAAAAGCTCAAAGAAATCGCACAGATAAAGCTCAAAGACCTCAACACCAAAGATATTGAACAAGCCGTGCGCATTATCGAGGGTCAGGCCAAAAGCATGGGTATCCTCGTGGTTTAAAGAAGGGATAAAAAAATGGCAAGAGTCGGAAAACGATATCAATCCGCTCGAGAAGGCATTGACCCGTTTAAGTCGTATGAAGTCGAAGAGGCCGTGGAGCTTTTACTATCGTTGCCCAAGGCCAAATTTGACGAGACCGTCGAAGTGGCTTTCAGGCTGGGTGTGGATCCCAAGAAACCCGACCAGATGGTTCGCGGCACTATCACTCTGCCGCATGGAGTCGGAAAAACGGTACGCGTGGCGGCGTTTGCCATAGGGGAGAAGGCCCGCGAGGCCGAAGAGGCCGGGGCGGACATTGTCGGTGGGGAAGACTTGATTGAAAAAGTGCAGGGCGGATTCCTGGAGTTCGACAAGACCGTAGCTACGCCGGATATGATGGGTAAGGTGGGAAAACTGGGAAAGATTCTCGGACCAAGGGGATTGATGCCGAACCCAAAGCTCGGCACCGTTAGTATGGACATTTCCCGTGCGGTAACGGAGCTTAAAGGAGGAAAGCTCGAATACCGCGTGGATAAGACCGGCATTGTGCATATGCCGCTGGGAAAGGTAAGTTTCGGAAAAGAGAAAATTATTGATAACATCAAAACGTTAATAGAGGAGATTATTCGAGCAAAACCCTCAGCCAGCAAAGGTACATACCTGAAAAGTATTTCCATTACAACCACTATGGGGCCGGGCATAAAGCTCGATCCCGGCAAAATCAAGGAATTGGTTACCTGAAGTCAAAGATAGCAGGGCCCACAGTCGGGGTAAGTGCAAATATGCACCCTGCCGAGACGGGAGGTTTACCTGTGATAGGTAAACATAGCATCCCACCTGCTTTGGCGGATGGTGGCATTAGGCCGAAGGCGCATAGTCGATTCGGTCGAAATCACCTGGAAAGGAGGTAGGACTTGAAAACGAAGGAGCAGAAAGCACAGATAATCGAAAGCTTGGGGAAACTCTTCGATGAGTGTACCAGTCTGGCTGTTTCCAATTACAAGGGCCTTAGCATGAAAGATCTCAACGAATTGCGAGACAAAATAAGGCCTCGGGGCGCGAGTTTTAGGATAGTTAAAAATACCCTCGCACGGATCGCAGCCAAGGGCACTTCATACGAGGACATGCTGGCCGGTCTTGAAGGTCCGAACGCTTTGATTTTTATGAAGGAAGACGTGAGCGCTGTCCTTAAGGCGTTGTTCGTCTACTCGAAAAATCGCAAGACGTTCAGTCTGCTCAGGGGACAAATAGATGGAGTACCCCTCGATGGCGCCGGTCTTAAAACTTATTCCGAGTTACCTACCACGGATGAAGTCCGTTCGATGTTCGTGGGCGTTCTCGGGGCTCCGTTGGCCAATGTGGTTAGTGTTTTTGATGCGCCGGCCAGAACAATTGTTGGAGTAGTCAGCGCATACGAAGAAAAGCTCGGAGGCCGGCAGGCGGCGTAACCGCTTCCTGCGGGTAAAACTTACAGAAAAAATCGAAAGAGGAGAAATCTCATGTCTGATATTACCAAGGACCAGATTATTGAGGCTTTAAGCGGTATGAACGTTATGGAGCTCAACGAGCTTCGCAAGGAACTCGAGGAGAAGTGGGATGTCACCGCTGCGGCCCCGATGGCAGTGGCTGCCGTTCCAGGGGCAGGCGCCGCCCCCGGCGCTGAGGATGCGGCCCCGACTGAGTTTGATGTCGTTCTTACAAGCTTTGGGGAAAAGAAAATACAGGTCATCAAGGAAGTGCGCGCCATTACCGGCCTCGGGTTAAAAGAAGCCAAGGATCTGGTCGAGGGTGTGCCCAAGGCCGTCAAAGAGGGAGTTTCGCAGGAAGAGTCCGATAAACTGAAGAAAAAGATCGAAGATGCCGGTGGAACGATCGAAATCAAACCGGGAACAACGTCTATGATTGCTGATGGTGAATCAACCCAACATGTCGAAACCGAACCCATTGTCAACGCAGTGGGACAAACCGTCCCGGATGGCACGAAATTTACGCTTGTGGTTGATCATGGTTTTGCTTTCAGCGATGATCTTGAACAGGCTGCCAATGAAATATCGCTGGTCAGCTCGGGTGGCAAGGTATGTTTTCAGCTCATATCGTCCCTACAGACAGGAACTATGAATTGTGAACTTTCCAGTGATGTGGGTGATGCCCGTGGAGGCTACCGGATCGACCTCGTTCCAGGACCGCCACACGGTTTTATCGACCTGTCAGCATCCAGGGAAACACTGATGGCCGGCGATTTTGAACCGATTACCATCAAT
>CAZDAF010000357.1:0-3987 GCA_964503115.1 uncultured bacterium | reverse complement strand
GGATTTCCCAACAGAATGTCCACTTCGGCGGGTCGGAGAAACTTCTTGTCCACCTTTACGTAATCCTCCCAGTTCAGGTCGAGGTGTCCGAAGGCAATTTCGCACACTTCGCGCACGGTATGATTTTCGCCGGTGCTCACCACGTAATTGTCAGGCTCATCCTGCTGAAGCATCAACCACATGGCGCGCACGTAATCCCCTGCGAAACCCCAATCGCGCTTGGCCTCGAGGTTTCCCAACTTGAGTTCTTTTTGCAATCCATTTTTAACCTTGGCCGCCCCGTGTGTTATCTTGCGAGTGACAAACTCGATACCTCGGCGCGGAGATTCGTGATTGAAAAGTATCCCCGAGCACGCGAACATGTCGTATGACTCCCTATAGTTAACCGTTATCCAATGCCCATATACCTTGGCCACCCCGTAAGGACTTCTGGGGTGAAACGGCGTTTTTTCCGTCTGCGGAACCTCGGCAACCTTCCCGAACATCTCGCTCGAGCTGGCCTGGTAAAAACGGCAATCGGGGCGCATCTGCCGCACGGCTTCAAGAAGCCTTGTGACGCCCAGCGCCGTAAACTCGCCGGTCAAAACCGGCTGGTTCCAACTTGTCGGCACAAAGCTTTGCGCCGCAAGGTTGTAAACCTCGTCCGGTATCACATCGCGCATAGCGGCCAACAGACTGTTGTGGTCCAAAAGGTCGCCGGGGAGAAGCGTAATCTTGTCCTGAATATGCTCGATACGCTCGAAGGTGATGGTGCTCGAACGGCGCACCAACCCGAAAACCTCATAGCCTTTTTCCAAAAGAAATTCGCCCAGATAGGAACCATCCTGACCGGTTATACCCGTTATAAGCGCTTTTTTAGCCAATTGCTCCTCCTAAAGGTTTTGTTACAAATACCACGAAATTGCTCATGAGGCAAGCGCACCCCGAATCATATCTTTAATAGATGCACCGGTTTGTCTATAATTTCCCGGCTGCACAAACACCTGCACTATACCATTTTTATAAGTGGCCTCTCACCGCACTGCCTAAACCGTTAACCAAAATAATACGAATTTTCAACTCGGTTGAAATATTCCACGGGCATCGAGCACACCTACTAAAACCGCCAGCGCCAATAGCGGCAAAGCCGTAAGGCTCATGGCCCATGCGAAAGGAATATGTACCGCCGCATAGCCCACCGTGGGCGGTAAAGTTATCGCTCCCACCTGCCCCGATGCCGTCATCAGGCTGAAAGCCAACGGCGCGAGCTTGGGTCCAAGTCTGCCGGAAAAGCTCACCAGTGTAGGATAAACTCCGGCATACCACACACCGGCCAATGCAAAAGCCCATTCCATTAGAACGGGACTGCCGATGTGCGGCGCAACGCCCGTCGTCAAGGTTCCCGCTATAGTCAAAATTATTAAAAACCGCGTCGGTTTGACAATTTTTAATATCGGCGCCGAAGCCATTCTGCCGACCGTAAGCCCGGCCCAGAACCAGGTTAGCACTCTGGAGGCGCGCGCTAAACCGACTTGCGCAGGAAAGGTTTCCGAAATGTACTTCGGTGCCCAGAACCCGACAGTCGCCTCACTTGCCACATATAACAACACTGCCGCCAGACCTCCGATGAATAACCCTCGTTCTCTCCACAATTCTCTCAAAACGCCTAGCGATAATCCCGAAGGTTCCTTCATCGACGGTAAATCGAGCCAAAGCGCCGACGCCGCCACAAAAAATGCCGGTAATATCGGCAAGAGAAACGGTCCCCACCACGACCAACCTCGAATAAACATCTCCCCTGCCGCAACGGGGGCGGTCATCACTCCCAGCGCGAAGAAGCTGTAGACAAAGTTCATCGTTTCACCGCTTTGGGCGCCCATGACCGCGCTCACGATCACTCCCGGCAACGTTACTAGAACGCCGAAAAACACTCCTGTCAACAGAAAGAGGAAAAGCAATGTGGCGTAATCACTCGCGTTCGGTATAAGTCCCAACCCCAAACTTACACCCACAGATGAGAAAAGCAACGCCCGCCTTGGTCCGACACATCGCACCAAGTCGCTTACAATCAGCATGCCGGCGAGAGCTCCGGCAAAAAAGGCGCTGCTTATATATCCGGCACTTGGTTTATCCAGCCCGAAGGTAGTCATTATAAGAGGCAATGTGCTACCGGGTAAAACCAGAATCATCCCCGGAACAAGCGCGGCGGGGTATAAAATCCAAAGATGCCTCTTTCGATCATTATCGTATGAACGGGCGTCACTCATTCGGTGAGATATTACCACGCATCACTAAGGGCGTACCACTTACCATCGACTGATAGGGATATGCAGCCGATCATTACACAAACAGAACCGGCTCTTGCCATCGCCGAAAATACTACGGCAGCTGAATTTCTTACAGATTATCTGGCCGGATAACTCTTGCCGGTCAATTCCTTCCACAAAGCCCGCGCGTCTCCCTGCGATTCAACGTTGGTAGAATACAGGTTCGGCTCGGGTATGGATTTCGGATCGTGCGTGAGCACGAATTCGAGTTTTTTTAAGGCATCATCTTTGCGCTTCAAACGCACCAGATAACGCGCTATAAATACATAGTTTTCAAAATAAAGCGGATGCCTGTTAATTTGAGTTTCAATGGACTTCAGCGCGTCTTTGACATCCACTCCGACCATCTTCATAACCATATCGGGCACCCTAACGCTAACCTCCGTCCAGAAACGAGCCACGCCGCCGTAAATGTAGTCCGGGTCCAGTTCTTCCGAACGTTTCATATGCTTTACCATGTGTGGGAACATCCATACACTTTTTATTATGCTCACCATTTCGCCCCCTGCGGCGAGGTTTGTGCCGTACCAGAAGTGCGCCCCGGCGGTTTCCTTTATTGCAAGAGCCTTTTCGGCTGCCGCCTTGCCCTTATCAAACCACTTCAGCCGCTCCTTTTTCTGAGGAGCAGTTTTTTTCGGGAGCCTGTCGGCGTAATTCCAGCAATTACTGGCAAGCTCTACCCAAAGTTGATCGTTGTCCGGCTCGATCTTCGCCGCCCTTTCCGCCAACATGATGGCTTTCTTATAATTCTCAAGGGTAAGCTCTCTCACCAGAAGCTGAAATATCTGGTCGGCAAGTTTTTGGGCTTCCGGATTCTTGCAGGTTATATTGTACCGTTCCCAGGCCCCGGAGGGCAAAACCGCCAGTATGCCGATAAAGACCGCAATGAAAATAAAGGCAACCAATACTTTCCTCATAATAACATTCCTCCAGTACAGTTTTAATAACTATAGTATAGCAAAAATAGTGCAAAATGCACAGTGCTAAGTTCTATACATAACGACATACATAAATAATTGCGCATTCTTTTGCCGCGTTCCTGAGGAGGCCGAAGGCCGTCTCGAAGGGCACGGCAAAAACAGCATTGAACCGCATCCTTCGAGCCATATGGCCTGTCTAGGACGCTTCGCTCCTAAGGAATGCGGTTCTAATACATGCGCAAGTATTTATAACGCTCTATATAAGTGCGAAGTCATAGTACACACACTTTAACTTCGCACTTGGCACTGTCAACTTAGACCCGATGCGAGGTCGCATCTTTTGCATTATCACGAAAAAAGTAGCGTGGGGAAAATGCAGTCTAAATGTCAAATGCGTTGTTTTTCAAATAGTTAGCTACACGGAACCCCCTGATGATATTCGGAACGTTTCTTGCTACTATAGAAGCGGGGAAAAATGGAAAAAGAAGAACGTATAAGAAAGCTTCAGCAAGAGGTGAGTTCTCTCAGGGAACTCCTGGACCGAGTAGGTAAGCGTACCACCAACCCCGGAAAAGAAACTGAAACTGAAAAGGAGAAATCGCAGGAGCGTGTGGATATGCTGAAGCGCATCAGAGAACGCAAAATAATAGACGACGATATACCGCCGTTCTGAAAACCCTCCCTTCCCTCCATCGAACTTTTTTCCCCGCAACTTGCATGTAAAGGCCGTTTGTGGTACCTCAAGACCGGATGATTAACGA
>CAZDAF010000356.1:0-4003 GCA_964503115.1 uncultured bacterium | reverse complement strand
TATCCGGAGCTTATCGGATATCACAGACAGGAGAAAAATGTCGGAACGCCACGCAACAGAACTTCCGGCTTGAAAAAAAGTAGGGGAGATATGGTTGCCTGGCTTGACGGAGATGATCGGTGGCTCCCTCGAAAGCTGGAATTGGAGTGGAAGGCGTTTAAAAACCATCCGGATGCGAAAATCGCCTACTCGGGCGTTTATCTTATCGACGAAGAGGGCAATCGCACCGGAATGTGGCATGATGGCAAGAGTCCCGCCCCACCAAGTGGTGATGTATTTATTCAGGTCTTTTCAAAACGCTTTTTCCCAAACACTAATAGCGTATTTAGAAACCAGTTATTATATCGTTCCACTTTGGACGAAGTCGGATATGATGATGAGAACCTTCAAAGCTATTGGGACTGGGACTTGAAAATCAGGCTTACGGCACGATTCCCTGCGGCCTACTCCGGAGAAGCTTTAGTCGAGTACCGCGCCCATCCCGGAGGATTCAGCAAAAGCGAACCGGAAAAGCATTTGAAGGCGTTTGTAGCAGTCTACGAAAAGAACTTGCCGTTGTTGCGTCAGAGGTCGAAGATAGAAGAAACGCTTGTGAAATGTTACATCGAAGAACTCATAGCACGAATGCAATATAATCTTCCGGCATCCGACCGCATAAGCTACTATTCCCCTCGCAAAGTTTTTGAAAGGAATCGTTCGTTAATTGATCGGATCCACGGACGTGATCGCGTAATTTTGGGGAAAAAGCTATCTCCATTATTTGCACAACTCGCAAAATCAATAATATGGGAACAGGTCGAGAAGGGCAACAAAAAAATCGCGTTTAAATACTTGCTGAAGTTTTTTAAACTCAAGCCTTTGAACCTTGATCCAAAATTAATTGCCAAGGTTTTACTCCCCAAGTGGGCACATAAAGGATTAAAAGCCGCAAATAACGTCATTCAACATTCTCGGCGTTGATTCCCCGAGTGAGATTAGGTATCGATGATATGAGTGTCAAAAATCTTATTTTTCTGATTTCCCAACCGCGTGCGGGCTCGACGTTGCTCCAGCGAATCCTGGGAGCGCATCCCGACGTTCACACGGTCTCCGAACCATGGCTGATGTTACATCCTCTCTATGCACTGCGCCCCGATGGGTATAAGGCCGAATACGAAGAGAAATTGGCCTCAACCGCCCTACAAGATTTTATTAAAACGCTTCCCAGTGGCGATGATGACTATGTGGAAGGTTTACGAAGGATGTACGGTTACTTGTACACGCGCGCGCTGAAAGATTCCGGTAAACGGCATTTCCTTGACAAGACACCTCGATATTATTTCATCGTCTCCGAACTATACCGCGTATTTCCCGAAGCCCATTATATTATTTTATTACGAAATCCGCTTGCCGTTTTATCCTCAATCCTCAACTCCTGGATAAGAAAAAATTGGTTCTCGCTTTATCGATTCAAGCATGATTTTGTTGATGCGCCGCGCTTTCTTCTCGATGCGATCAAGCTGTTAGGAAATCGATGTGTGGTTGTTCATTATGAACAATTGGTTGGGGATCCGGATAAAGAAGTTCACAGGATATGCGACAAACTGGGGATTGAGTTCGTGCCGGAGATGGTCGAGTATGGCCGTCAGAAACTTTCCCGCTTTAATCTCGGCGATGATGAGGAGATCTACCGGCATAAGCGCCCCAGTTCGGAAAAAATTGACAAATGGACTCAATCACTTGATGATCCACAGGTTTGGCTGCTCATACACGATTATTTAAATCTGCTTGGTCGAGAGACAATCGAGCAGATGGGGTATTCATATGAAGAACTGCTTGGTAAAATAGAAGCGTATCAGCCAAAACAATCCGATCTCAGGTTTAGAGTTCCTTTGGAATTATTGATAAAAAAGCCGGAAGAACGTAACCTTGCGGAGTATGTCATGGCACGGTTGACTACAGTGATTTATCAGCGTGGTATTTGGGGCGCAACGGTTGCCGGAATACGAAAAGTTATTAATGCATTGTCCAAACCCGGGTGAACTTCCTCCGCTTCCTCCGGGCAAGGTGGGTTGGCCGTGGATGGAGGCGCTGCCCGATACGATTTGCCGAGGCGGTGGGGTGTGAACTCGGGAGTGTTTTTATTAGCTGCCGCATATTGGGAGGATAAACCTAATTGCCGATTGATCAATTTGTAACACTGATTTTCCGGCAGGATAAATATGATGAGGAAGCTTTTCTTGAAATATCCGCCACTTCAATAATCAACCGCGAAGGCTCCAGTAAGCCGTCCTCGCCATCCCTCCGATAACGGCCCCGGCGGTTTGCAGAGCGCGCAGAGCTTGTTTCATGGGAACGATTTCCAACAGCCGTCCGGCGACGATAACGTCCCTCACTCGCTCGATAGCGCCGATATCGTTTTCGACGTCTCCATCGACAATTACAATATCCGCGCGTTTTCCCTGTTCGATTTTTCCGCGATCTTTGCGTTTCAGAAGGTCTGCCGCGTTCGAGGTCGCCGATTTCAAGCACTCGGTGATACTCATGCCGGCTCGATGCATCGTATTGAGTTCATCTACAGGCCGTGCAACGAGGCTGAAGCCGTAGTTCGAATCGTTTCCGAACGCAATGGGCACTCCGGCATCGTGCAATAACATGAAATTTTGTGCGGCCGCTTCGAAAGCTTCCTTGGCACGTGTTTTAGGCATGCCCGTTGCGACTATCCCCGGTGGAAAGAGGTCGCCCGAGGCCGCATAGGCGTCGCAAAAGCTGCTCCATTCCCGCCGGATTCGGGGATATACATATCTGGTGAAACGGCTGTCCCGATCCCAGCGCCCCTCGGCGCCGGACACCACCGACTCGAAGACCCAAAGGGTAGGGCACACATATACTCCATTGTCGCGAATTTGCGAAACCATATCCCGATCAAGAGGCTCGAAAGACGAGTGCATCAGCGCATCGACTCCGGCGTTCAGGGCGACTCGATAATCGTCCACGGTATGTGCATGTGTAAGCACCCGGTGTCCCAACTTGTGGGTTTCCTCGACAACCGCTCGGGCGAGCTTCTCGCTTACAACGCCTATCGGCTTCTCTGCATAACTCAAGTGCATTATCGCCAGCTTGATATGATCCATTCCCATCTCGATAACTCGTTGAACCGCTCGTTTTGCCTCGGCCTCGGTGGTAAAAGTCATTGCTACGCCCAGTTTGGCGTAAATTTTCGGAAGCCAGTCGAGCGGATAACCGTTCGGATCGGTCAATAACGGGCCGCAAGCTATTATTGACGGGCCCGCATCGGGATGGTTTGCGGTATGGCTGCGCAGTGCATGCACCAGCCCCGCCGTGCAACCCATTTCGCCTACGGTGGTGACGCCGACGGCCAGGCAGGCGCGCAGGTTGCGAACCACCTGGGGTACCGATATTGGTTCCGTCGGGTTGAACATACCGCCTCGGGCGATGTGCGTGTGGGTGTTTATCAAGCCTGGAAGTACAAAAGCTCCTCGAGCGTCCAGAGTGGGGCAATCGAGTGTATCGTCCGGCGTCGCCGGCCGAATGTTTGTTATGGTTTCACCCTCGATGTCGATGCGCAGCGGCTCGTTGCGAAATTTCACTCCATCGAAGAGCCGGTCGGCAAGCACGGTTATGGTTGAATTCATCAATTTCCTTTCCCTGAAAAAGAAAAAAAAGATTTTCATCCCGCACAGGGCGCAGGATTGTCATTCCCAGGTAATATCAAACTCGTTGCACTTTTTTCCATCCCGTTCCGTGGGGAAAAAAGTAATTTTCGGGTTATGGCCGCCCGCAAGTTCTATCAGACGTTCGAATCCACCTTTCAGTTGGGCTGAGTACGGTTCGGTACCGGGGTCGTCCGGGTCTCTGAAGAGCCAAATTTCAGCTTGTTTTTCACTGACTTGTTCGAGCTCCAGAACCGAAAAGTTGAAAAATTGCCGCCGCATAAGAATAAAACGGTCAAGAGCTTTCGACGGGACGGGTTCGGCTATCATGGATTTGTATATCCCCTTCA
>CAZDAF010000355.1:0-4032 GCA_964503115.1 uncultured bacterium | reverse complement strand
CGATGGTAGGTAAGCCGGTGAATGCCAGCCTATAGTCTCTATCTATATTCCCGAAAATAAGAACTCCGTCATAACGATCTTTATTAAGTGTGACTTCATCATATGCAGCGCTGCGTGCACCTTCCCATACGATGAACTTTACCCCATTGCATGCCTGCTGAAGTGCACCGACAACCTGCTCATTCGTTGTAAAAGTCTGTGGAGGACCCCCGGAGCCTGTACACCCACAACCACGTGAGGTAAACACAGTCAATATCGTGGTGTTCTCGCTTGCAGTCCGAATGGTATGTTTGTCGATGTGATTGCCGGGATCAGGATGGTGTAAGCCTTTGTCCGGTTTCTCCCGAGCAATCCGGTTATCACGATGCGATATCATGTCATTTTCGACGCAAGAGCTTTGTGTCCAAAGAAGGTAGAACACTAACAACATGACCACTTTTCGTTTTTCAATATGTGCTTTCATTTCAGTCTCCTGTTAAAAAAGCCAACATGTATTATCCGGGAAAAACCATGCAATCAAAGCCTTTCAGGTTGGCCGTAATGCGTGCTGTTTTTCCAAAGCCACGATAACATTTACTACGGCACTCCATTATGGACAAGTATATCGAATTCGATATAAATAACAAGAAAACAGGGGCCTTCGTAGCGCATTTTATATCTTTGGCTCGTTCTTAGTGGATTCGTTGCTCTTAGAAGTGTGCCTCATTCATATCCTGCCGGAACATACCCCAGCACCTTCTTCGGCTCCCATGGGATTCCGGCGGTCCAGGGTTCTGCGCCGTATTCATACGCGCCGATATCCGGCGCCTTTCCCTGATAGTCGCCCTTGAAGCCGGGGACGACCCTCCCGGCGTCGACCAGCGGCGAATCCTTTCGCGGCCGAAAATTCATATTTTCCGGGTGAACCAGCCACGCGCCGGATTTCTTTGCCTTCAGCTCGAGGTTATGCGTGATCTTATCACCGGTCGGAAGCGGCTCATTCCTCCACACGAGATTTCCCACAAGGTTATTGCAGTAGAGACTGTTGGCGTTCTGCACTTGAAGCAATGGGAATTGCTCCCGCCACGGCTTCTTCGGTTCGGCCCGGGTCGGTATAAGCAGATGCTTGCTGTTCTTTTCATTTCGCCTGGCCGGATCACGCGGGCCAACGTCGAAGACCGTATTGTTAAACACCCGATTGTCGTCACCCTTCACGACGATGCCGTGAATGCCGCAATCCCACACGACATTGTGGTGGACGGTCAGTCCTCGCGTTTGGTCGTCGCCCCGAATGCCCATGCCTCCAAGTCTGTCGTGTCCACTGAAACCTTCGGTCATGCAGCCGTGCACCCAGTTGTGGTGGATGACGGTGCCGCGGCACCTGGGAAGCTGGGTGTAAATCAGCGCCACGTCGCGACAAAGCAGACCGCCGTTATAGACGTGATTGTATTCAACACGTTGATTGCCGCCCGGACACTGGAGCAGGGCATTGCCGCCGTTAAAAATCGTGTTGCGGCGCGAGATGTTAGCCTCGCCCGAGATGTTCAGCCCGGCGTAACCGAGCGAACCGTGCCAGCAGACATGATGGATCAGGCAGTTCTCTATGAGGTTAGAGTCGCCGCTGATCTGCAGACCCTCATGCGACGCATAGGAAACAACACAGTTACGGATGATATTGTGGTTTCCGGATATGCCGGTACTGTATCTGTGATATGATGGGCTCCTTACGTGACGCGAATATGTGGGGTAACTCATGTGACAACGATCGATGAGCATGTTGCTGCATTCTTCAAAGCCGAACGAGCAGGAGAAAAAACTGAGTCCGGCCAATTCCACGCACTGCAGTTTTCTGCCCGTAACGGCATACTGACGTTCGCGGTAACTGACATCAAGTGCGGATGGATCTTTGCCGCCGGGCGCATAGAAATACAGCAGTTTTTTGTTATCGTCATAAAACCATTCAGTGGGCCTGTCCAGCGCCTCGAGCTTGCCGGACAAGAAATAGTAGTCGTCCTCCCAGCCTTTTGTATGGTTGGCATAGTGGGTGGTACCTGTAAGGTCTTTCGGATAAGTCAGTGTGTCCCTGCCCTTGCTGTGTCCGGTAACTGTTCGCGTCCAGGTGAAAAACTGGTGAGCCACATTGAGTGTGATGTGAGCGCCGGTCCAGTCGATGCCGGTTCCGGCCAATGCAGGATCCTTGATAATGCCGTAGCGGCTGCCTTTCACGGTTGCCGCCCAGCATTTGCGGTCGAAAAGCTGAGAGTCGAAATCCATGTTTGGCCAGCGAGCTTCGACCATCATCTTGCGGTCCACGAAAAGTTGTTCAATAGAGGCATCGATTTTGATCTTGTAGATGTTGCCCTCGTGTTTGATCCATTTTCCGGTGATCGGTTCGGTGCCGTCAAGCAATACGGTCTGCCCTTCCTCTGCTATGAAGCAGATCGGCTTGCCCACTTTGCCTGATTTCTTCATGACCACTGCCTCGCGGTAAGTTCCTCCCTGTATGCAGCATGTGTCGCCCGGCCTCATGGTGTCAGCCGCCTTCTGGATTGTTCTGAATGGTTTTGTTTTTGTGCCGTGATCAGAATTGTCACCCTCCGGCGAAACATAGTAGGTCTCAGCAATTGTAGTTTGAGCCATGATCGCCAGTAACGTCAGCATCGTAAATAGCTTGCTCATTAGATCGCCTCTATTCTCACGTTGAACAATGTATATGTGGTTTCCGGATAACACTCCAAATCCGCGTATCAATAGGAGGTGTACACCGTACGGAACCCATTTTCAAGCGAAAAATCGTGTCAAGCAATGTCAAACTAAGGCCTGCGGTAGAAATATATATTTTCCACAATCCGCTTGTTATCCATGGGCGGTACATAAACTATCGGGCAAGATGCCTCGTTCTTAAGTAGCGGCTTGATCTATCCAGTCATTCCGACTATAATCTTTTTAGACAAAACAAGCTCCATCCGCAGAAGTAGTTGGAAAGCATGATGATCAAAATACTCGGAGAACACGTCCATCATGTTGTACTTTTTGTCTTATTGCTCTATGAATTTTTGTGAGGTCCATATGCTCAAGTGGTTTAAGCCAAAGCGAAAGTTTAACACTGAAAATTGCCCTTCTAATCTCCCTGCAGAGACTTTGCTACTGATATGTATCTTCCTTACTGTGATGTCCCCGCAAATTTCAAGCTATGCCGCTGATCAACCTGCGCTCGACACACGTCGGGCTGACGCTATGCTTGCCGATTACTTCCGGATAGAAACGTCGAAGCTCCGCGACAGATGCCTGACAGATGTCACATCGCTCGAAGACTGGCAGGCGAAGCGAAAAATCTACCGAAAACAACTTTTCGAGATGCTTGGGCTCCAACCCTTTCCTGAAAAAACAGACCTCCAAGCGGTTGTTACGGGTAAAGTCGAACACGAGCAGTTCATCGTCGAGAATATTCACTTTCAGTCCAGGCCGGGCCTTTATGTCACAGCGAATCTGTATATTCCCAAAGGACTTGAAAAAGCCGCCCCGACGATTCTTTATGTATGCGGCCACGCCCGAGTCAAGAAGGATGGGATCAGTTACGGCAACAAGACGGCGTATCAGCACCACCCGGCATGGTTCGCTCGTCACGGGTACGTCTGTCTCATTATCGATACTCTGCAATTAGGCGAAATCGAAGGGATTCATCACGGCACCTATCGGGAAAAGATGTGGTGGTGGAACAGTCGGGGCTACACACCTGCAGGAGTGGAAGCGTGGAATTGCATCCGCGCCCTGGATTACCTGGAAACGCGGAAAGAAGTGGATGCCAACCGATTCGGTGTCACCGGGCGCTCAGGCGGTGGTGTCTATAGCTGGTGGATTGCAGCGCTTGATGACCGCATTAAAGTCGCTGTTCCCGTGGCCGGAATCACAGATCTTCAAAATCACGTCGTGGACGGCTGTGTCGAGGGACACTGCGATTGTATGTTTATGGTCAACACGTTCAGGTGGGATTATCCGCTCGTCGCTGCATTGGTGGCGCCGCGTCCATTACTGATCTCAAACAGTGATAAA
>CAZDAF010000354.1:0-4034 GCA_964503115.1 uncultured bacterium | reverse complement strand
AAACGAGTTGAAATACATACTGGAAGGTTCCGATTCCGTGGCATTGATCGCAGAGAACGATAACCTTGGTCGGATAGAGGAAATCCGGCAAGAACTCCCCTTGCTTGAGCATGTTATCGTTATCGGGGAAAGAATCCCTGAAGACATGATCGGCTACGAGAAATTGTTGGCCCGTTCTTTCGAGAAAAAGGTTTTGGCGCCCTGGAAAGTGACCAATGAGGATTTCAGTTTCCTGTTCTATACCGGCGGTACCACCGGCTATCCCAAGGGTACCGTCTGGGATAATTATGGTCGCGTGCAGGGCCTGGATTCGATATTGATCACCGGCATGGCGCCGCTGGGTAAAAAGCTGCCGAACCTGCCCTCCGATGCCATCCAGGGCCTGAACGACCTCCTCCCAATTCCTCTGAGCGAGAGGTTCGTCAGAAGCAAGTTTTTCCACTGGCTGGTCAACCGGGAACCGAAATCCGATTTTTCCGGACGGCTGTCTCTCCGCCTTCACGGCTCACGGCTCGCATACTACCTGGCGGGAGGCAAGGCAAAACTGGTAGTCGCGGCGCAGCTTTTTCACGGTACGGCTTACGAGGCGAACCTCTCCATGATCGGAGCGTTCGGCGCGACCAGCATTTACCTTACTCAGCGGCAACCTTTCGACCCCCGTGAGCTATGGGAAACCGTCGAGCGAAACCAAGCCAACCTGATCGTCATTGTGGGAGACGCTTTCGCCATACCCATGGCCGAGGAGTTGCATCGGAAGAATTACGACATCCGGTCACTGTTTGCAATAGTGTCCTCCGGGGTACGCTGGTCGCCCGGTGTGAAGAAGAAATTGCTCCAAAAACACCCCGGGCTGCTGCTCATCGATGAATTGGGCAGCACAGAAACCAGTTCGGCATATAGCCAGATTTCCTCGTCGGTAGATGAAGATATTTCACTTCTCAGAATTAAAATCGTTCCCAAAGGCATCAACTCCACGCGAGTAATCAACCCCGAAACGAAGGAAGACGTAAAACCGGGCGAGCGCGGCGAGTTGGTTTTCGGCGGTTTTAATTCGCTCGGTTACTGGAAAGACCCGGAACGAACCGCCAATCACTACCGGGTAATTGACGGGAGACGCTGGTTCTATGTCGGCGATGAGGGCACTGTAGACGATGCCGGCTACTTCCATTTCATCGGTCGTGGGTCGTCGATAATCAATTCCGGCGGCGAAAAGGTCTATGCCGAAGAAGTGGAGGAAACACTGATGCAACATCGTCATATCAGGGAAGCAGGGGTCACCGGAGTACCCGACGAAAGGTGGGGCGAAGCCGTCACCGCCGTTATACAGCCTGAAAAAGGGGCCGACCTGACGCCTGAAGAAATCATCGAGTACTGCAGGGCCAAAATGGCGGGATATAAAAAGCCCAAGCACGTGCTTTTCGTCGAATCGCTGCCAAGGGCCGCATCCGGAAAACTCGAACGAAAAGGGTTGAGGGAAATGGCCGCGAAACTGGTTGCCGGATCGAGATGAGACTTTTCACCTCGTTTTATTAGACGATTACGATTTTTTCAATCGGTTGCCTTCAGGCAAGCAACGCCGCGCCTAAGGCGGCGATAATTTGCGGATCTTCCGGCAAGGAGCGAAGCGGAATGTCAAGGGTCTGCTCGATGAAATGAACCACGCCGGTGTTTTTAGCCACTCCCCCGACTAGAACGAGCGGCGGTGTGATGTCAAGCTTCATGGCAAGCGATATTGCGCGATCCGCTATCGAGCGATGCAAACCCGCTAAAATTTCCGCAGGTTTTTCTCCGGCGTTTACGTGGGAGACGACTTCGCTTTCCGCAAAAACAACGCACTGGCTGGAGAGAGACAGGGGCTGCGTCGATGTGAGGGAAAGCGGCCCGATTTGTTCCAGCGGAACCTCCAGAATTTCTGCGATCATTTCCAGGAAACGGCCGCTGCCGGAAGCGCATTTCTCGTTCTCCATATAGTCCTGTAAATTTCCCTCCGGCCCTATTCGTACCGCGCGGGTGATTAACCCTCCGATATCCAGGACGATATGAACTTCACCATCAAGATAATTTATCGCTTTCGCCACACAAAGCGGAGTCGGGAACTCCGATTGAGCGACTTTTGCGTTTTTTCGACCGTATCCGGTCGCAGCCACCCGAGCAAGCCGGCGGGAAGGCACTCCCGCTTTCTTGAGGGAGCTTTTTATCAACCGCTTGCTGATACGTTTAATGGTATCATTGACCGGGCTTATCTCGGAAGCCAGCACGCCTTTTTCAGTATCCAAGATCACGACCTTCACGGTACGGGTGCCGACGTCAACTCCGGCGGTAATCATGATCCCTCCCTTGCCGACTTTGCCCGCCAAGCATCGCGTGCGAACAGCGCCGCGCCCAACGCGCCCATCAACTGCGCATCCATGGACAACTTTTGAAACCGGAGACCCAACTCCCTCTCGAGCAGCGTCATCATACCCTTGTTCTTGGATACGCCTCCGGTCATGCACACTTCCTTTTCCAACCCCACCCTGCCTACGAGAGTTTTTATCCGCCGTGCCATCGCCACATGCACGCCGGCCGCTATGTGCTTTGCTTTCTTTCTGCTATATAGCAATTGCATTACCTCGACTTCGGAAAATATGGTGCATACGGAGCTTAGAGTAAGCGGCTTTCTCGATTTCAAGGCCAGAGGACCCAGTTCGGAAACATCCACCCCGAGCGTCCTGGCCATCATTTCCAGAAACCGGCCCGTGCCGGCAGCGCACTTGTCGTTCATTACGAAGTCTTCGAGAAATCCTTCACCGTCTACCTTGATAACCTTGCAATCCTGGCCGCCCACATCAACCACTGTGCGAATATTCGGAGATAAAAAATGAGCGCCGCGGCCATGGCATGAAATCTCGCTGATGTTCTTGACGGCAAAAGAAATGGAATCCCGGCCATAGCCGGTGCTGAAGCACAGGTCAATTTGATTTTCCTCAAGTCCGGCGGAAGCAAGGGTTTTGCCGAAAACATCGCCGGCGGACTGCTCCACCCGGGGTCGAACGCCAATGATCTGTGCCGCTCGAGTTTTTCCGTCCTCGTCCATAACGAGCGCCTCGGCGGTAAGCGACCCGACATCAATTCCGGCGAATAAACGTTTTCCGTCAATCATTTAGACCTCTTAATCGGTGTTATTCCAACTTTACACATGCATGTAATCATAGGTTCGATTCATCAAACCCGACGAGCGCAATAAATGCGCCCTTATAAACCGCCCAATTTCCCTGTTGATCTCAGAACTTTCCGATACGTTCGAGGAAAGCTTGAACTCTTGTCTTTATCTGTCCTTCCCCACCTCCATGCAACTCGCGCTCGAGGTAAAGGGTCGGAAATCCCGATTTTTTTGAATCCTTTCTTAGGATAAAAGACTCACCACCCCACAGGTCGCAAAACTTGAGCCTCTCGCAGATCAGCCCATCAAGCCGGTATTCCTTTACCGACTCGCCCAAATGGTCGAGTCTTCTTTTCCAATCGTCCGAGATGCGCGGGCATGAGAGGTGATTCAAATAGCGGTCAGCCAGAGCGTCGAGCGGATCGTCCACCGCTTCATCCACCAATGTATCGAAATAACGGCGTCCGAAGCAGAGCGAATCGTCCACCACCGCGCTGCCTTGTTCTTCGATCACTTTGAGATGCTCGATTTCCTCGAGGCACCCCGATTGGATCATAAGTCTCGGAGTATTCTCAGGGTATACTTCGCGACCGGGCAATTCTTCAAGGAGTTCGTCCAACATTTGGACGAATTGCTCGCGGGGAATCGCGGTCCCGGACATAATAACGGATAAGGTCTCCGCGCCGGTAATGGGCGGCGAATCATCCTTGCGCATATCATACAGTTTTTTCAAAAGTCTGCGGATTTGATTCGATTGGCGGATGGCGTCTTTGAGCGCGTCGTCCGTGATGGTGATTTTGTAATGGTCTTCCATGGCCTTCTTCAGTATTCCCAACTCGTCCCGGTACCATTTCAATGCGCCGTCTCCCTTTTTGCGGGGTACCGCGACAAG
>CAZDAF010000353.1:0-4049 GCA_964503115.1 uncultured bacterium | reverse complement strand
GCCCGCCATTGTTCGGAGTCGTCAAAACTTACGGAGACTGGCTAGAAGATGGCATGCCGGGCAGCGACGTATGCGCAGGCGGAGATCGTTGCAAGTGTCACCTAGCAGCCGCGTAAACGGCTGTTGATAGAAATAATAATTCAACTCTCAAACTGGAACCGCCAGTATAAAAGGTCAGGAGGACAGAATGCCACCTACAGATCAAGCCGCAGAATCAGCCGCGAAAGAGGCGGAGCAAAAGGCAAAAGAAGAAGCAGAAAAAAAACAGGAACTAGAAGGATCGGACGTAGACAATGCAGCCATCAAAAAGCATCCGGTATTTGTAAAGGTAACGGAGGAGCTGGCAGCACTGAGGCGCGAGCGCGAGGAGCGCCTAGCCGCTGAAACCAAGGCGCAGGAAGAGAGAGCCAAGGCCGAGCGTCAAAAGGCAATCGAAGACGCTGAGAAGGCCAAGGATTTCGAAAAGGCGCAAGCTCTGAGAGAGGCCGAGCACGAAGCCGAGAAAGCCGACTATGAAGAAAAGCTTCGCAATACTCAACTCAAATTTGAGTTGTCGTTAAAGGGCTTCTCGGAGCGCGGCATCAAATTGTTGTCAACTGAATACACCGAGGACAAGGGTCCAATCGAGGATTACGCGAAGGCGTGTTTGGAAAACGAGGACAACAAAGTATTTCTGAAAACAGCACCATCGAGAGAAATACCGGAAGCGCCGTTGAAAGTATCGGTATCGGGCGATCCCGGAATGTCAATTGAAAAATGCAAAGCCTACGAAAAAAGCGCCGATCCCGAAAAACGAAAACAGGCTAGGGAATTTCTAAAAGCTTATCGATTAGAACACGGTAAGTATCCCTACTAACACAAGGAGAAATTGAACATGTCTTTTGCAGACTACAACGAATTCATCCAGCGGGAATTGAGGCCGGAAATCATAGACACTGTGATCTACGATTCGGTTGATCCGTTTCTCCGCTGGTTCAATCGAGAGGAAGCCAAAAAAGGCGACCGCATCACAAGCAGGTATCGCCTCGCGCATACGTCGAATGCTGGCTTTTACACCAAGGCCGATGTAGACGTGGCCCCGGCTACGCAGACGCTTGCGAAGCCGTATTGGACTAAAGTATTTGCGCAGGGCGCAATAGAAGTGCACGGGATTGATATTAGCAACGACAAACCCGGCAATGATTCGCTCGATGAAGTGGCTTTTCAGGTTCGAAAAGAAGCTCAGAAAATAGCCGACGTGAATCAGGGCGGGTTTTTGACGCAGATCAAAAACGATGTCGATTCCAGTTCGATTGCTTATTCTGACGCTTCTCTGAGTCGGTCAACCTATCCGCTTCTCGCTTCGTACGAGGAAGACACGAACGCAACAATCACGCTTGCTTATATGCGCGGCATGATCCAAAACGTGATCACTAATAAGCAGGTAAATCTAGCGGATTATGTCTGCCTGATGGAATCTTCCGTGTATTACACGTTCAAACCGCTGGCCGCTGCGTTGCACACGTTGAACATGGAAACCGTCGCGGGAGTATCGAGGGATATGGGTTTTTCCGATGTCGCGAATTTCGAGGGATTGCGTATCGCTCCTCCCACGGATTTCACAAACATGACCACGGGCGATGTCTTCATGTTGCGGCGGCAGGATGTCAACGTAGTTCCTCACCGCGAAATGGACATAAAAGCCAAGGAGAGCGGTAGGGATTCAATCAAATTTGCCTTATATTCGGGTTGGAACATTTACGTGGACAATCCTTACCTTCAAGGCAAGATGACCGACAAAGATTAGAGGAGGTATATAATGGGAACCGCAGCGACACCAACGAAAACCATAGGCCCGATAGTGCTTCCGGGTGGAGGCGTGGAGTATGAATTTACTTTGGCGCTTGATACCACGGACGCCAACGGGCTTCAAACGGTCGACCTAACCGATTATTTCAGCTACGTAGAAAGCGCTGAAATCGTCGGCGAACTCGAAGCGACCAAGACCGGCTATATTCCGAAAATCTACAAACCGGCACGCACCACCGCTCTGACCTCAACCAACTTCTACGTTGGTTTTTACGAGTCGGCTGGCGACGGCGATCAAATGGACCCGTATGCTAGCACCGATATTAGCGCGGTGATAACCGGATTGACTCTTAGAGTCAGAGGCAAGGCCGCGCTTGTGACTTCCTGGGCATAGGTGATCACAAATGGCGAAAGCAAAAAAACCTAAAATATCCGAAAACATCGAATATATGTACACCGCCCTTGTCGAATCCCGCGAAAAGAAAAATTATAAAGAGGGCGACATAGTTAAACTCGCTTGCAATTTTGGAAAGCTCGACGAAGGTCGAGAAATTCAAATCATCAAAGTGTTTAATGGCGGCGCTGTATTTGAAGGCATAGCAATTGGAAGGGTTCAATTCGGATTGAACGAAAGCAATAAAAGAACTTACTATGCCAAATTTTTCAAGGACGTAGATTCGGAAGGAAAGGAAATCCCACCGCAAATCCTCAAAATCCCTGCTTATTGTCTGGAATAAGCGAAACAGGGCGCTATCGGCGTCCTGTTATCCCGGCGTGGTTGCCGGGATCTGATGAGCAGCCAAACAGACTCGAAAAGGAGTGGGCGCAATGAAAATTGATCTGCAAAAAATCCGAAGCATGGTGAGAGATTCAGCCGATTTCCCGGCGTACATCGATTCCTACCTCAAGCAATGTATTTCCGCGGGAGATCCTCCGCTGCTATCCGATGCAATCGCGGGATTCGACAAGGGCGGTGTACATATACTTGAAGCGCTGGCCGAGAAGTATCACCTGGATCGCGATATGCCGGAAAACATGAGATTCAGATGGAAAATATTTTGCAAGCGTGACGAATGGGGCAATGCTCCGAGCCCAGGTGATATTGTATATCGCAAGGTTCAGAAACCGTTGATGCACGCGCCAGGCAAACCGGCGCTGTCAAGCGAGCTATCACTTGATATAATCAACGGCACCTACAACGAAAAATGGTGTCGATTCATTCCTTATGAGGTAGATGAAAAGGGCTGTATCACATGCGAATTTCAAGATGCGGTTCATTTTATACGATGTTGGGGCATACATCCCAATAGCGGGCTCGGTGGACCTCCCTTGTCGATGCACTTGCGGGAGCAGTCGCAAGAGCCGGTTATGGCTCCTGACGGTAATAAGCTGCATGTCTGGTATCACCGATATGTAGAAATTGATAAGGCCGGTTACGAAGCTTTGCCCAAAATCGACAAGCGCAAAGGCATGAAACGAGGATACAAAAAAGAGGTAAACAATGGATAACGAAAAAAAATGGTATCTGTCAAAGACCATATGGCTAGGTGTTCTTGCTATTATCACGGCGATAGTCGAGACGATTCAAGGCGGCGGCGATTTGACCGCGGCTCTCCTTGCCGGATTCGGCGCGGTATCCGTGGCCATTCGCGGTGTGACTAGTAAGAAGCTCACCAAGTAATAAATGGCAGCTACATTTTCCAATCCGCGTATCAACGCGAAACCGTGCGAGCGGATGCGCTCTTGTTCGTTTGCCGAGGACTTCGTTAATACAACCTATGTCAACGCGAATAAGGGCACGGTGAACGGCACTGGGAGCACGATAGATCACAGCTTGACCACGGACGGCAATGGATATGTGTCGTTCGATATAGTAAGCCAGCCAGGCAATTTCAGCGTTGTGATTAGGTTTTCGGCTAGTGCTTTGACTGTCGAGGGAATACTTTTATGCAACGCTAATTTGACCGCGGGAACGCCTATTGATGGATTTTGTGTCTGGGTCGATAACGACGGTGTAAAAGCTACATATTCAGACGGCGTATCAATTGAAACAGCGGTTGAAATTGATCTTGATTATTCGGACGGAGAGATACACACAGTCACTTATCTTGTTGATATGGGTTCTACTCACAAGCTCTATGTAGACGCCCTGGACGTTGATTCAGAAAACGTAACTCTTAATACAGCGATAGGATCAACGGCGGCTGTAATGGCGGCGGGAGATGGTACAGACAACTTTGTTGGCACCATATATGAGACTC
>CAZDAF010000352.1:0-4073 GCA_964503115.1 uncultured bacterium | reverse complement strand
CGAGGGCTTCTTCACCGTCGCGCCACGGATTTATTTCGAGCTTCGTTTTGTGGAACAGCCTGTCTATAGCTAAAAGAAATTCCTCGGTATTCATTCCCTTCAGATGCTTGATGGCGCGGTGATATGGCCTTATTAAAAGCCCGGAGCTGTTGAAGTCGGATAAATAAATAAGCGCCCTGTTCCACGGCGCCTCGGTTTTATCCCGGTGCCGTTCGAGCATACGCCACTTGTAGGCCAGGGAAGTTTCATAACGGTGATGGCCGTCTGCGATGTAAAGGCTTTTATTCTTGAATGTATTTTGGATGGCATCGATTTGTGCCTGCCCTGAAATCTTCCACATTCTCACGCGCTCGCCTTCGTCACCTTCGGCTTCGAGTATCGGAAGCCCTGCGGCGACCTCTTTAGTCACTACCGATATTTGCTCTTTTCGGTCGAAATAGCAAGCGAAGATAGGGCTCAAGTTCGTTTCACAGGCTTTCATAAGCCTTAACCTGTCTTCTTTCGGCCCGTCCATAGTAGCTTCGTGCGGAAGTATGATCTTTCGGTCAAACTCTTCAAGGGTAACTGCCGCAAGTATGCCCCATTGAGTTCGACGGCCCTGATAGTCGTAATCCTGTGAAACAAGATAGAAGGAATCTTCATCTTCGTATACGAGAATTCCGGAGTCCAGCCATTCTTCGAGAAGCAATCTCGCAGAATCGTAGCTATCGACGGCCTCAGGGTGCCGGTGTCTATCATCGGCGAGTATCAATCTCACAACGTTATGCGGATGGCGTTCATGCAGTGCTGATTGCATCCCGGCATCTATTACATCGTAAGGTGGGGCAATGACCGCCGAGGCATCGAGCGCCTTGGCGAGATTATATCTAATTCCCCGAAACGGCCTGACATCCGCCATTGTTGTTTCATGCGCCTTTCATCTTGTTTATCGTTTGAATTATATCCTTCTCATCAATAGCGCCCTTGCGTAAAACCGAAACCTCCCCATCGCGAGGATCCACGAGCGTCGATGGTTTCGAGGCGGTCAATTTGCCTGCGTCTATGATCATTGACGGTTCTTTGACCAATCGGGCGGGTATATCCTCCGCAGATGCGGGAGGCTCGATACCGCTGCGGTTCGCGCTGGTGGCCGTCACCGGCCTGCGCGCCGCTCGCACAAGTTCGATTGCCAGGCGCGAGGCGGGAATACGCACACCGACCGATCCGGTGTTTGCAGTTAATGCCTTCGGCAACGAAGCTTGAGCCCCAAACACAATCGTCAACGGCCCCGGCCAAAAAGCTTCCATAAGCAACTCCGCCATATCGCCCACGCCCTCGACAAGCTTACCGAGCATTTTTCTGTCCGATATAATTACCGAAATAGGCTTGTCCGGCGGTCTGCCCTTCATGGCGCAAACTTCCTCGACGGCATGCGGATTAAGCGCATCGGCTCCAAGCCCGTAAAGCGTTTCGGTAGGATAAGCTACCACCTTACCCGCTCGAATAAGCTCCCCCGCTTCGATGATTATTCCGGCTTCCGGTTTCCGTAGCAGGTTCAAGGCCTCCCCCACCTTATTTTGTTGTAAGCGAAAATCATTTTTGAAGAAAGCGTAAGGCTGAAGGCTTAAAGGGCGTAAGGGAAAAATCTTAAGTCTTCAGCCTTCTTTTAAGTTCCGCATCCATTGCTTCGACTTTGCGCGCCAGTTTTTTTCGGTATGCTTCGAGCTTTTTAGCCAGCGCCTTGTCGGCGACCGCCAGGATTTTTGCGGCGAGCAGGCCTGCGTTTTTTGCGCCACCCGCTCCTATTCCCACTGTGGCTACCGGCACCCCCGGGGGCATGCTCACAGTGCTCAACAACGCGTCCAATCCGCCGAGCGCGCCGGAAGACATCGGCACGCCTATTACCGGCAAGGCAGTGTGCGCCGCCACCGTGCCAGCGAGATGAGCCGCACCTCCCGCACCGGCTATAATAACCGTAATGCCGCGACGCTTGGCGCCTCGAGCATAACCGACAACGACATCCGGGCTGCGATGCGCACTGGCTACCTTCACCTCGTAAGGTATGCTCAATTCATTGAGCGTCTCCCACGCGCCGCTCATTTCGTCAGCGTCGGACAAGCTGCCCATCAATATTCCTACCCTCACATCACCCATTGCAGGTCTCCTTGAAAAAAGTCGAAAAGCAATGATAACCAAACCGACCGAGGATTTCAATAGCACCATATATCGTGTAAAATACAACGGGCATGTGACATATTCCGGGGGTAGACGTAATGCTGGTACGGGTATTGATTACCGCCTGTCCATACGGATGCATACGCACACGTCTGTGTCCGCAGGAAAAGGAGACGCTACGAATTCGTTTGCAATCCTGAAAACATATACACCCCGACTATCTCGTGAGCCGTTTTTCTCACTCCCTTGACAACACCTTAAATTCGTTCAAACTCTATATAAAGGAAATGTCTATACTTATTGAGCAACAAGGAGGTAAAGAAATGAAGTGGGAAAAGATATTATCATTGGTTCTGGCGGTGGTGATGTCAGCGGTACTGATCACAGCGGGCTGCGAAGATATGCTCGGTGATGATTCGGCAAGCGGAGACGAATCGCAGGAAGGGCAAAGCGTAGCTGACGAAAATATCGACAACCTCACAGGTTCCGTCCTGGAACTATTGGGCGAACAACTTGACCTCGATTTCGGGGGCGATCTGGGAGAAATGAGCGAATCAAACATGAACCGGTTGGGCGAAATTCTTCTTCTTGCAGGGCACATGGGGTTAAAATCCGGCCGGAGACCGTTATTTTGTCCCGATGTAGCGGAACTCGCCGCCCTCGAGAGCCTGTTGAGCGAGGTATGTACAAGCAGCGGCGACATTACAGTTGACTGCGTTGACGAGGAAGTGCCCATGTTATCGGTTACAGCGAACTCCTGTATGTGGGACGAAAGCCATGGGCTGGATGGGCAAATAACTATAACTTGGGGGGGTGAAGGTAGCCTTTTCACAATCGAGTATCTTATGGACGTTCTGGGTACAGGGGAATCAGTGGCAATGACAATGTTCTATTTGTTCACTTATCCGCTAAGGACGGTTGAACTGCCGGAGGATATAATCCTGGCTATTCTCACCGGCTCGGGAGAAGGCACCATATCATTGCAGGTTAGCGGTGTCCAACCCCCGCCAAAACCGGTACCCTGCACGGCCAATGTTACTATTACTTTCGTATCAGGATCAGCCCCGGCAGGAAAAGGAATTGCTTATGACAAACTTGTTTTCGAAACGGACGGGGGCTGCGGACTGCCGGCAACGTGGGAATACATATTGGATTGATAGTTTGAGAAACTGAATTCGTAAGAAAGAGGCGCCTGAATGGCGCCTCTTTTTACGCAAAGTTCGTTATTCAGTATTGGCGACCTTATAAATTTTTACGCATAAAAATCAATAACTTGCAAACTGGCGCCGGCAACAATAAGTGTTAAAATTCTCATTGTCATTATGTCAGTATTTTTCACTCCCTTGACAACGCCTTAAATTCGTTCAAACTCTATGTAAATGAAATGTCTATACTTATTGAGCAACAAGGAGGTAAAAGAATGAAGTGGGAAAAGATATTATCATTGGTTCTGGCGGTGGTGATGTCAGCGTTATTTATCACAGCGGGCTGCGACGATATGCTCGGTGATGATTCGGCAAGCGGAGACGAATCGCAGGAAGGGCAAAGCGTAGCCGACGAAAATATCGACAACCTTACAGGTTCCGCCCTGGAAGTATTGGGTGAACAACTTGACCTCGATTTCGAGGGCAATTTGGAAGAGGTGAATGTAACCAACATGAACTGGTTGGGCAGAGTTCTTTTTTTCGAGGGTTACATGGAGAAGAGTGGCAAGCAAAAACGGTCATTCTCATTCTGTCCCGATACAGCGGAACTCGCCGCCCTCGAGGCCCTGTTAAGCGAGGTATGTGTAAGCGGCGGCGACATTACAGTTGACTGCGTTGACGAGGAAGTGCCCATGTTATCGGTTATAGCGAACTCCTGCATGTGGGACGAAAGCCATGGGCTGGATGGGCAAATAACTATAACTTGGGGGGGTG
>CAZDAF010000351.1:0-4079 GCA_964503115.1 uncultured bacterium | reverse complement strand
TTATCATTAAGGCTTGGCAGGAGGAAGATAAATGGGAGCTCCTTTCCATGGCAGAATAAGGGATGGTCTCTCCAAAAAAAACAACATCTGGTTTAAGTATCTTTCCACACTCGCATTTAGGTGTATATTCGCCTTTTTTCTCTTCATAACCATATGTTTTATTACACCATAAACAGCTAAGTGTACGGGAATTTCCGTGGTATTCTATAACATCTCCGGACCCTGCCTCTTGATGGAGGTTATCTATATTTTGTGTAATTATCCATTTCAAGATGCCCATTTTTTCTAATTCGGTTAAAGCGTGATGCCCGGGATTCGGTTCCATTTTTGCCAAATTGCCCAGCAAGGAAGGGCCCCCTTTTAACCTTTCTTCCCAATATTTTTTGGGGTTTACTTTGAGTTCATCGTAACTCTGGTAAGCCTTTTTTTCCTGCTCAGGGTTTTTCGTCCAGATTCCATCCGGACCTCTGAAGTCCGGTATACCGGATTCAGTGGAAATTCCCGCTCCGGTCAAAGCGATGACATACTTTGAATTAGCCAGGTTTTCGGCTGTTTTTTTGATTAATTCTTCCATTTTTACTCAGAGCAAACGCAACAAACGAGTGAGTTTATTTTATCGTTCTATAGATGCACTTGTCAAACGTGAGGTATAATTTTGCTTGATGCCGAAAAAGTCGTTTTTATGCAACGCGGCGTCCATTGGTGCTAAAAAATAAGCGCGGTCAATATGTACCGCGCCCGGATCTTCCGGAGTGATATATAATAATAAGGAAAAGGGGCTCCGTATAACCGGAGCAGTTTATCCAACCTTTACCGCTTTCTTATGGCAGGCGCCGGTAAAGTCTCCCGTTTCCGAACCTTTCCTGCCAGGCTCTTCAGCGCTATCGTACGCCGTCTCCCCTGTTTCCAGCTGACCTATCAGCTGGAGTCTTTTTCTCATTTTCTCTACAAGACGATCGCTTGCGAGTTGGCGACTCTTAGCGAGTTCGGTTCGAATACGTATTTTATTGTACCCTTCTTCGAGAGCGTATATAAGCCGTTCGAGGTCTTTATGCGTCAGTTTCAACTCATGCGCCATATTCTCGATAGCTTCTATCAAGTGTCGTTCGGTCACGATGTCTCCCGCTGCGGCAAGCGCTCCCAACATCGGCGCCACCAGTCCCGGTATACCGTGAAATTCACCCGATTCCCCTGCGATTTCTGAAGCGTCTATAATGGCGATCTTTTGCCCGCCGGATAGATTCAACACCGATAACGTCTCTCGCGCGTTAATCAGTACCAGGTCGGGGTTTTCGTAACTTATCCATGAATCCAGCATTCCAAGTAATTGCGGGTGAAAAACGACAAGCGCCGATAAGCTCGTTTCTTCCGAATTCTCATCCTCGTGACTCAATACCGTCGCAAAGTTCACAGTGTATTCCCTGACGACAGGGATAAACCACGATGCTTCCCGACCGGCAAGATGAAGCGCGTCCGTCAGAATGCGCGCTGCCGCGACAGCGCCCTGGCCTCCCTTTGTATGAAACCTTATCTCTAACATTTTCCGCCCCCTTTCTTCGCCTTGGAAAAAACACTGAAAAAAAACCTCCCTACTTCGCTAACGACGCATAACCTGGATAATCTTTCCGTCCCTGCCTTATTGCCTGCTCCTTACTTCCGTTGGGGACACCAGTGTTCGTAAAATAGAACGTTATAAGGTTTGAAAACACGTATCTCATACAATTGCTCGGCCGGACGCTATTTGCACCTCCAATCTCCTGTAACATATTGATATTATTGCTATTTACGAGATTTATTGCTCCCCTATGTACACTAAATCCCATCATCGACAATCTCCCTATTGTTTAGTGTAGGCTAAAAACAGTTAGATGTCAACAAAATAATTAAATTTTTCATAAAAAATTTTACCGGCCCTGAAAGCCAGGCGTTTTGAGAAATGTGTTAATAGGCGAAAAGTTCATAAAATTCAATGCCTTATGATATAAAAGATGAAATTTACCGGACAAAGGGCTTAAGCCTCTTGTCCGGTCCTGCGGATCCGTAGGACTGGCGCTACATTTCATCGTAACCCCTTAAGCTTCTATCTGATTTGTAAGCCGGGAAATATTCGCTTATCATAAGAACTCGGCAGAAAACATGATCAAACGATTGTAAAGAAAGTCGAAATGGCCAAGCATAAAGATCGGATAGAACATATCAATACCTACTTTTAGTCAATAATAAAGAAAGGTACAACGAATATGGACAATGACCGCTCCACTCCCCGCATGGACTTCATCCGAACTATCGTCGCCCAGGATCTGAAGACGAATAAATGGGGAGGACGAGTAGTAACGCGTTTCCCACCGGAGCCTAACGGCTACCTGCATATCGGTCATGCCAAGAGCATTTGCTTGAACTTCGGCATTTCACTTGAGAACGAAGGAGGCGTTTGCCATCTTCGGTTCGACGATACGAACCCCTGCGCCGAGGAAGAAGAGTACGTCGAGTCGATCAAGGAAAACGTTCGCTGGCTCGGATTCGATTGGGGCGAGCACTTGTATTACGCCTCGGATTACTTCGATCAATTGTACGATTGGGCGATACAGTTGATAAAAGCCGGCAAGGCGTACGTCGATGACTCAAGCGCCGAAGAAATCAGGGAATACCGTGGCGACTGGAATCGGCCCGGGAAGGACAGCCCGTACCGCAACCGTTCGGTCGAGGAGAATCTGGACCTTTTCGAGCGCATGCGGGCCGGCGAGTTCGAAGAGGGTTCCCGCGTGCTTCGAGCCAAGATCGACATGGCCCATCCCAACATGAACATGCGCGACCCCGTCATGTACCGCATTCTCAAGGCGTCGCACCACCGCACCGGCGACAAGTGGTGCATCTATCCGATGTACGACTACGCCCACGGTCAGTCGGATTCCATCGAGAAAATCACCCATTCGATTTGCACCCTCGAATTTGAAGAACACCGCCCGCTGTACGATTGGTTTCTGGATGAATTGGGCGCCTATCATCCCCAGCAAATCGAGTTCGCACGGCTTAACCTCACCTACACGGTGATGAGCAAACGAAAACTTATCGAGTTGGTGGAAGGCAACCACGTCAGCGGATGGGACGATCCGCGCATCCCTACCTTGTCGGGCTTGAGAAGGCGCGGATACACGCCGGAGGCTATCCGGAATTTCTGCGACCGCGTCGGATTGGCCAAGGCCAATAGTACCGTCGATATGGCTTTTCTCGAACATTGCCTCAGGGACGATTTGAACAAACGAGCTGGGCGCGTGATGGGAGTGTTGAGGCCGCTCAGGGTGGTCATTACCAACTACCCGGAAGACAAAGAGGAAGAGTTGGATGCCGTCAACAACCCTGAAGATTCGTCGGCGGGCACACGCAAGGTTCCTTTTTCACGGGTGCTGTATATCGAAAAAGACGATTTTATGGAGGACCCGCCGAAGAAGTTCTATCGCCTGGCGCCCGGCAGGGAAGTGCGGCTGCGATACGCATACTACATCAAGTGCGTTGATGTGGTGAAGGACGATAAGACCGGCGAGGTGATCGAGTTGCATTGCACGTACGACCCCGAGACCAGAGGCGGCGGCGCTCCCGACGGCCGCAAAGTGAAAGCCACTTTGCACTGGGTCTCGGCCGCTCACGCAATCGAAGCCGAAGTAAGGCTGTACGATTATCTCTTCACAAAAGAAAACCCCAACGAAGTCGAAGAAGGCGGCGATTGGAAGGATAATATCAACCCGAACTCGCTCGAAACATTGCCCGTATGCCACGTCGAACCCAGCCTGGCAGACGCAAAACCGGGAGAGATATACCAGTTCGAAAGACTGGGCTATTTCTGCGTCGACCCCGATTCTTCCGATAAAAAACCGGTCTTCAACCGCACGGTCACACTGCGCGACGAATGGGCAAAAATCCAAAAAGCCCAGCAGAAAAAAAAGAAATCATAAGAACGGAAAACGAGAACCCACCACCAACTCCGGCGAGTGCATCATTCCACCCCGCCGTGCTTGCGGAGGAGTTTGGCGATTTTTTTATGGCCGGACTTTTTTGCCAACTTTAGTGGTGTTTCGCCATTT
>CAZDAF010000350.1:0-4100 GCA_964503115.1 uncultured bacterium | reverse complement strand
AAAATTGCAAATAATACCCTCGCAAGGAAAAGTTAAAAAATGGGGGTTAAGATATACAAGGGTTGGAAAACGATAAATCTAAAGCATAGGTAAAGGTCAAGTAAGGGAAAAGGTAAAGGGAAGAGCAAACCAAAACTTAAACGAAAGGAGAGATGTAGATGAAGAAAAAAGGATTTACACTGATCGAGTTGATGATCGTCGTGGCCATTATCGGCATTCTGGCGGCTATCGCTATCCCGGACTTCCTGAGGTTCCAGTCGAAATCCCGTCAGAGCGAGGCCAAGGTCAACCTGGCAGGTATTGTTACGTGTCAAGTTTCCTACTTCGGCGAGACGAACCATTGGGCCGAGAAGTTCTCGGGGAACTACAGTGCCGGCTGGTCGCCTGTCGGCAAGACCAAGTACGCGTACATGATGGGTGCTACTGCCCAACTCGCGGACATCGATGGCTCTTGCACGGGCGGCGTAGGCGCGTGTTTAACTAAGACTTGCTTAGGCTCGCCGCCTGCTCATGGTGTTGCGAACCCCGGCGGTTTTACGGTCCACGCCATCGGCAACGTAGACGCTGACTCCACCGACGCCGACCTTGACTGCTGGTATATCGATCTGGATAAGACACCGTATAATACATACGACGACGTCAACCAGCCGTAAGACCCCGAATAATTCACAAAATGAAAGAAGTAGGAGCAATTTCCGAATTGCTCCTACTTCTTTTTTGTGCAAAGTTATTTCTTAGTGCGAAGTTATTTCATCCTTCAAATTATGTCTCCCACTGCGGTTATCTGACTCTCCATTGTTTCTTCATCTTCTTCGAGTCGGACGCCGGATGCCTTTTTCGGTTCTGAAGTGTCACCTACTTTATGCGCAAGTTCACTGATACGCTTTTCCATCTCGATGCACACTCTGGCAAGCCGTGCCACCTGGTATCTCAGGTGCTTTATCTGGTCAGGCGCATCGATTGGTTGGTTTTGCGTAGCTTTATACGCCGCCACTATTTCCTTGAGGAGCTTCTCGATTGATTTGTGGTTATCTATCATAGTGCTGACTCCTTCCTGATTGTTTATATCGCACAATGCGTGCCAAAATCGAAAAGAATGATTTACGATATAAATCAATAGGTTAGGGGAACAGGAAATATGGCAAATTTGTTCTATGTGAAAAAAGTTTACTCTAAATGTGCAATTTTAATCACATCTTGAATTCCGCCGGAATTCCCGGAATTTGAGAGATTGGGAGAACGCATTGCGAGGAAGAGGCTGCCGGGCTAAGATCATCAAGTGAACTGAAACAGATGAAAACCGATTTACCACTGCCACATAGCGAAGACCTCGAGCGCGAAATCGGAAGCCTGATAATATCAGGCTTCGATGGGAAGAAAGTAAGTCGTAAACTTAAAGCCGCCCTTCGCGAGGGACTCGGCGGCGTTATACTTTTCCCGGAAAATCTTGGCGATCCGAAATCGATACTCAAACTGTCGCAATCGATCAGAGAAGCTGCGGGCGACGAGGGATTTATCGTTTCGATAGACCATGAAGGTGGGCGGGTGATGCGCCTTGGCAAGCCTTTTACCAGCTTTCCTCCCGCCGCTGCGCTCGGTAAAGCGGGCGACACAAAACTTGCGCGTGAAGTGGGCAGCGCCGTCGGCCGGGAGCTGGCCGCCGTTGGAATAAACCTCAACTTCAGCCCGGTGGTCGATCTCGCAGAGCCTGACACAAAAGCCGTTATCGGCGACCGCAGTTTCGGCATGGACCCTGAACTCGTCGCCAAAATGGGCACAGCATATATCGAGGGTATGCAGGCGGAAGGTGTTGCCGCTTGCGCCAAACATTTCCCCGGACACGGCTCCGTCAGCGGAGACAGCCATACCGAATTACCTGAAACCGACCTTGCCCGGGATCGGATCGAGCGCCATTTAGCGCCGTTCCGTGCGGTTGAGCGATGCGGCGCGGCGTCCGTTATGACGGCGCACATTCGCGTTCGCGCGATTGACCCGTACCATCCCGCGACAGTAAGCCCCCGATTGGTCGGAAAAATACTGCGCGACGAGATAGGCTATAGCGGGGTGGTAATCACCGACGATTTGCAAATGGCGGGGATAGCCGAAACGGTCGGATCGCTCGACGCTTCGTTCATGGCGCTTCGAGCCGGTGCGGACGCGATTCTCATCGCCCACGACCTCGATCTCGCCGCTGCCGTGCGTGAACACATCGACAAGGCTGTCAGACACATGGCCCTTGCGCTCGATGATATCCTGGAAAGCGCAGAAAGGATCAAAAAACTGAAACGCCGCTATCCCGCCGACCCAAAAAACCGCCCGCCGCTCGACGTCATTGGCTGCAAAGAACACAGAAACCTGATTAACCCATTGTGTTTCAGGGAGCGCGCATAATGAGTCCTGATCTAAATTATCAAGCGGACGTAGCAATTTTTCCGACGTGTATAAATAAATCCGAAAAAAAGGAGTAGATCCATGGAATTGAAAACCCTGGAAGGCCTGATCGCGATTCTGCTGACGCCTTTTACCGAAGACGGCAAAATCGACGAAGACGGTGTCAAGCATCTGGTCGGAGCGGCGATTGAAAAGGGGCTTGATGGAGTTGTGGTACTGGGCAGTAACGCGGAGTTCCCCTATTTGCGTTTTGGAGAAAAGCTCCAGGTAATGGGCGCTGCCGCAGAGGCCGCCCAGGGCAAAATTCCGGTTGTCGGGACCGCGTCGGCCTGGAGCACCGAACAGGCCCTCGACCTGGCCAAAGAGGCTCGCCAAGCCGGATGCGACGCGGTGATGGCGGCATTGCCCCTTTACTTCAACCTCGATTTCAGGGACGCGATTAATCACTTCAAAACAATCGCCGAGCAAGGTGGACTGCCCGTCTACTACTACCATTTCCCGGAGGTTACCGGATTGAACGCCGCGCCCGAGGAACTGGCCCGCATCGCGGAAATAGACGGCGTCATCGGGGCCAAGATCACCGTTATCAATCGGCCATTCCTGAAGAAAACCATCAAAGCCACCCGGGCATTTAACTGGAAAGTTTTCACCGGGACATCGTTACTGCTCCACGATTGCCTTGAGTTCGGCGGAGCGGGCGTCTTATGTCCGTTGCCCTTGATCGGCGCCGAAGACGTTAAGGCCCTTTGGGATGCACATCAATCCGGCGACCGGCCCCGGGCGAAAAAAATCCAGGACAAGCTTTTAGCGGCCATCCCCTTGCTCACCGGCACCAACCTGTCGCCCGCGATCCTGGCCAAGGGCTTCAAGGGTATGGTCCGCATGCCCTACTCCCTTGGGAAACGACCCTTTGCCTCCCACGGAATTCTCAAAGAAGCCCTGCGCCTGCAAGGCCATCCCATCACCAACAAGGTTCGTCGGCCCTTCCATGAGGTTGACCAGGAAAAACAGGAATTGGTTAAGAAGACTTTGGGAAATCTTGGTTGGTTGTAAGCGAGAGGCGATCAATGTTTGAGAAATTGAAGCAGGTCTACTTGCAATTCAAGACCGGCATGGTCGTGGTGATCGACGGGACGAGATCGGAGTCAAGATCGGCAGGGACGATTCCATCCTTTCGTATTACCGGCGTCGTGAGCGGGCATCGCGCCTCTACGACGGCCCCGACGAGCTATTTCAAGTCGAAGCTGTAAAGGTGGCGCGCTTGATGGAAGGGGGCCACTTCCTTCGGTTCCCGGCAGTGCTATTTACCGGAGAACAGGGGCTTCCGTTTTTGATAAAAAGCCATGCGGCCTTCGGTTGCGTCTTCAGTTGCAAGGGCCTGGAGTTGTAGAACCGCCTCTAAGTGAAGCTGCTGCTCATAAGTGTTATCCATGCTCTGCCAGTAGGCTTTGCGCATAAGGTTCAGGGCTATGGTGGGACCGGACGCCAGGCTCGCAGCCAACTCCATTGCTTCCGGAATCAGACGCTCGTCGTCATATACACGGTTGATAAGGCCCCAATCGAGAGCCTTTTGGGCAGGCAGTTTTTCGGCCAGAAGCGAGAGTTCCAGCGCCCGGGCCAAACCGACAAGTCGCGGCAGAATGTATGTCGCCCCGCCATCGGGAATGAGGCCGATCTGGCGAAATGCCTGGAAAAAATATGCTGAACGA
>CAZDAF010000349.1:0-4104 GCA_964503115.1 uncultured bacterium | reverse complement strand
GAATAGGGTTGGTATGGACTCGCTTTGAAAAGGGTATTGAAATCGGGGACATGTACTCACCTGCCTGTAAGCAAAGCGGTGGTTACGTGTCCCCGATTTATTTCAATAAGCCTCCCGGTCTAGAACGCGACAAAATTCCTTTTCTTTACAGTATCCATAATATACTCGTCAATGATCGGATCTCCTTTACCCCGTTTCACAACACGCGCCGCTTTCATAATTTTTTCCGCGAGCGAGAATTTTATATCATTGAATTTCATTGAAGCCGAGTCGCCTGCCGAAGGTTTCGTTGGCCATTCGGTAGTGTAAGGCACTGCGCTGTTCCCGTTTGTCCCGTTATTATTGTAGACGTAGCGCTTGAAAGGCTCTTCCTTGGGATGCATGTTGATTGGGTCGAAAAAATCCTTGACCTTGAATGCGGTGGCGAGAGCTTCGAGGGTTCGAGCCGTTGTTTGCATCAGGGGAGTGGGTTCGCCGATATATTTACGGTACTTTTCATCTGTCTTGCGAACCCTGCGCCTGACAATGCCGTTCGGCGCGAAGCGATCCATCGCGTATAGCAAGTTCCATATCAGCGCGGACTGTTTTTTGAAAAACACCGACTTGTGTTTCCGCATGATAGGGTGGGAAGACTCCATGCAATATTTATAGCCGTTAAGAGTGACGTCGAGCCTTCTCAGCATGGACGGTCCCCACGTTTTATACAATAAATCGTACCCGTATTCGGTAAGGTTCAGTGTTTCGTGGGCCTCCAGCGACACATTTTCCTGTGCGCCGCTCCAGAAGTGCACGTCTTCCCATGGAACTTCTTTGACCCGGCCCTCCTCTTTCAGCTTATCGTATAAAAGCGTGCCGGGGAAGGGAGACAGGCGCGTTAATTGCTCGTAAGTGGGATAGCAGGCCACGAAGTAATTGAGGTCTTCATACATGTTCGAGTGGTCGTGGAAGTCCCAGCCGCATATCCACGCGCCGAGCGTCCGCACGCCCATTGAATGAAGCTTGGCAAAAACATCGCGTGAATCGAACTCATCAAGTTTGTTGTACCCGTGATCCCCGGCGAATTTCGACTCCACTCCGACAAAGATCGCCCCGATGCCGATTTCGGCGAGCGCGTCCCAGCCGTAATCAACAGCGTATTGCGCTATATTGTCTATGGATCCGAAAGCCAGCCAATCGAGCGATTCCACCACATGGGGGTTGCTTTCCCAATATTCCTTCGTCTTGAACAGGTACTCGGGGTGACGAAAATGATCCTCTTCAATTACAAATACCTGCCTCACTTCCGGGAAATGATCATGGTAAAGATGAATGTGCTCCACCAGTTCCTCCGGGGAAAGCAGTTGTATGCGTTTGAAACCGAACATTGCGGTCGTAGAGCAAAAATCGCACGCGCCGGGGCAACCGAGTCCTGAAACCAGAAACCCGACGTTGCCAATGGGGTACTTGTTGATAAACCACGGCGCGCCGCCGGCTTTTGGCATTAGTCTTTGCCTGATGGGGCGGTTTGTATCCTCACCCAGCATCTTGCGAAGAAATTTAACGCCCTCTCCGGTAACCACGTGGTCCGCGTAGCGCTTCTGTATTTCCGGCTCATATTTAGACTGAAACGCCTGAGCCCCGTACGACCCCAACAGGATTTTCGTTTGCGGTGATCTTGCGCGTATGTACTCGCACATTTTCATCACCGTATCCATGTGGACAGGGTATGAGCTGATACCTATAATGGGGTAGCCCTTGTCCACTTCATCGGTGAAGTCGTCCCAGCGGGGATATTCCAGAAGAACCGCCGGGATGTTTATGTTCTGCGCCAATATGTGGTTCGCGAAACAGTGAGTGTGTGAAATGAGGGTGAACATATCATCGCCCTTGGTGAAACGCTGCCCCGTGGCGTCGGTCAAAGAATCGTTCGCCGGCAAAGTCGGATACGGGTACGTCGGCGTGGTCAATAAAATGGTATTTTCCAGCATTGTTCTTCCTCCCTTATTATTGTTCATGTTTCCATTATTCTCATACGCGGTATTCCCACCGCGCGAAATTAATCAACGCTTCGACTGATCTCCCTCGGCATATCGCTCAAGAAACTCCCTGATTTTCGATATGAACTCACTCGGCCGGTCCTCCTGCCAGTAATGGCCGCAGAACGGGACCAGGTGAAAATCCTTTGCGCCGGGTATATCTTCGAACAGCTTTCGGCCCCATGAAGGGGAAATGTAATAGTCGTCGGCGGCCCATATGATGAGAGTCGGTTTATCGAATTTTTTAAGTTCTTCGACGATTTGCATGGTGTAGCGCTCATCGCCCGCCAGAAGGAAATTGAAAAAGCGCTTCCGAGCCGCCTCCCCGCTGCGCAGCGGCCTTAAATATTCCTTAATCGTTTCATCGGTCATTTTTCTCGGATCGTAAACGCCGCGGCGGAAAGCGCTGAACGGTGTTCTTGTTTCGACCAGGGCGAAGAATCCCCTGCGGCCCAGAAAATCAGCAATTCTATTAAAACGCGCCAGCTTCTGATATTTGGCGATAACCGGCACGGGCCAGTTGTCGTAGCAGACGCTGTCTGTTATTACCCAGCAGTTAATCCTTTCCGGATAACGGGTGGCCAGAATCTCGGCAGCGGCCCCGCCTTGGTCGTGACAAACCAGGCTGAACCGCTCGTGGCCCAGGCCGGTCATGAATTCAGCCAACATCTCCGCCTGCGCGTCCATGTGGAACAACTCCTTATCCGGGTCGACTTCCGTGTCTCCAAGCCCCATAAGGTCCGGGGCATAGCAATGGAATTCGTCCTGCAGATTGCGGAGCGCGTGACGCCACAAGTAACCGGAAGTCGGGATACCGTGCGTCAGAAGCACCGGCGGCGTTTCGGGCTTGCCGGTTTCGAGGTAGGCGATATTGCCGAATGAAGTTTTTAGAAACTTTTTTTCGATAAGAGGCGCTACACTCACTTGTAAAACCTCCACCAACTAAAAAAAACGGCAATCAAACTCTCAACTTGCTCTGGCCACATTTTTAAGTCGCGCTACCATTTTCAATGCGGTCTTTATCTCATTCTCCACCAGATCGCGTATCGTGCTTTCAACCATTCGAACATTGCCTTCCTTTGAAAATTTCAGCGCCAGATCGAAATACTTCACATTTTCCTTCAACTCATCAGAGCGGGAACGGAGCGATGCGAATTGAAGCCGTCTGCTTGCCGGCCACAAATCAAGTAAAATCTCCCCAAGCAAAGGGTTTTTAGCCGCACGGAGAGCCGCTTCTGCATACTCATAAACCGCTTCAAGGTATCCGGATGCGTCTCCCGCCTCTGAGAATTTTTCAAGTTTGCCAATCGCCACCTGCATTGCGGCGAAATCACGCTCTGTGCCGTTTTCGACGACTTTACGGGCCACTATGGCGTACAACTCCAGCAGGACTTCGAACAACCATATGATCATCTCTTCCGATATTACACTCACTTTGGCGCCTCTTCGTGGAATAAGGTCAACTAGTCTGTGTTTTTCCAAAATGCGTAATGCTTCCCTTAGCGGCGCCCGGCTTACGCCCAACTCATCCGCCAGCTTCGCTTCGAGTATCCTTTCGCCCGGCTTAAGCTCCATGAAGATTATTTTTTCACTTATGTAATGGGCGATTTGATCAGCCAGATTTTCCGAAGCCTTGAATTTAGCCTTATCTTTCATTATTTCTCCATAGTTGACGGATAATTATTTAAGGTAAATTTTTACCCAGTCGTCACCTACTTTAGTCGATTGTCGACAATCGACATAAAAATACGCCACTTCTCCGAAAATGTCAAGTGGCCAAAAAATACTTAAATCTTGCGGAAAAACTCCTATTCACGCAAGGTTATTTTTTTGTCAGCTCAAGTCTTTTGTTCTAACTCTCGGGTCGAATAAGGCGGAAAATTTTTTAGATCGACAGGTCAATTCCATCCCTTGTATCTTAAGTGATAATTATAAAAAGTTCTTTGAGATCATCAAGGAAATGGCGAGTCAGGGAGATTCACTGCGGAGAAAATCGCGTTTGTCTCGAAGTCTGGGCAAAGGGAGGAGTGTTGGAACACTTGAAAAAATGGATCGGGATCGGCTACGGCTACGTGGAAACATTCGCTCT
>CAZDAF010000348.1:0-4110 GCA_964503115.1 uncultured bacterium | reverse complement strand
CGTTGGTAACCAAATAGTCTTTGCCGTCAATGGTTTCAATATCCGATCCCACATCCGGGATATATTCCGAACGAATAACCTTTTCTTTTTGTTTACTCATAATTCTTTGCCCTCCTTTTGCTACTCGTGCTCGAAAACCAAACAGGCCGCATATTGAGCGATGGTAGAGCCGGTTCCATGCACCAGCGCCGTTTTCAGCTTTCTCGAAATCAACTCATTGCGAGCTGACCATGCCGACATGATGTTGCTAGCACCGACGGCATGACCGCAATAGATCAGACCTCCGCAAGGATTGACCAGGTATTTTCCACCTTCCGTCATCAGACCTTCTTCTATCAGAGAATCGGCCTTACCCAGTGGTACCAATCCGAACTCGGCCATACTGATCTCCAGTTGGTGGACAAATGCGTCGTGCAATTCCACGATATCGACCGATTTAGTGGGATCGTCGATACCGGCCATCTCATAAGCACGATGAGAAGCATGGTAATCGGACATGATTCGAGACATATCTTTATGATTTTTTCCTGCAAAGGAATGCTCGTTGGATTCGCCCACGCCTGTTATCCAGATCACAGGCTGACCGCTGTTTTTGGAGATCGCCTTTGCCGTATCTTCTTCAGCCATGATAAGGGCTGAAGCCCCTTCCGTATAGACGCATATCTCCAATTCCTTGAAGGGATATACGACCAGCCGCGAATTCATAACCTCTTCGGGCGTCACCTGGTCAAACTGCCTCTGGGCATATTTATTGTCTCTGACCTGTCGGCTCAACTGTGCGGATATTTGTGCCGTGATTTCCGGTTTCAGATCTCCGGGGTGCTCATCCATGTAAGCCAAAACCACTTCCGCATAACTGTCGGAAGCAGTCCAGCCGATTCCCTGCTCGAAGAAACTATCTCCCGACCAACCGATAGTCTTGATAACCTCCGGCGTGGCTGACATCGAAGAAAAATCAAAGCAATCCGTGGCCTTTTCCACTCCCAAAACCAATGCGGTCTTAAACCTGCCGGCGGCCAGGTAGGCATGTGCCGCAGACATGGTGTAGGCGCCGGTCGCGCCGCCGTTGGTGACCCGTATACCGAACTTATCTTGCATACCTAAAAGTCCGTGGATGGCATGCTCGGGAATGGCGGTCCTTTCAAATATGTCGTTATAAATACCATAAAAGACCCCATCCACGTCCTGAATGTCGATCTTGGCATCCTCGACCGCCTCCCGTGTCGCCGTTTGGGCCAGATCATAATAGGTCTTTTCCCGCCAGGTGCCTTTGAAGGGCGTAACGCCGGCACCCACAATACCAACTCGTTTTGTCATAAGTTTTCTCTCCTTTCATTCTGCTTTCGCCTGAGTATCAAGATATCCCTGACCGCATCGCATGTTTCCTTTTCATCGCAAGTCTCGCAATCCAGGTCGGCACATTCGTAAGTACCGTCTCCGACGAGCACCAGTTTTTTACTTTTTCCCATAATAATTCTCGATTCCGCCGCCATCGTCTCAAGCTCTCGCACATGCTCGTCGTCTTCGGTGACGAACAACACCTCGACCGCTTTTACTCCGGTGAAATCATCCTTGTATGCCGCGATAAGCGCCGCGCCCAACCGCGCGAAATCCATCCCATCCTTGACCGCTTTGCGGCTTACTCGAGCCCAAAGCCTGCCGGGAACCGTCCTTACCATAAAACCGGGCAAGCGGTTGGAAAGATACTGGGTCGATTCAAGTGTAAAAGGGTCGGTTTCGAAACTTTCTTCGAGAGCAACCATTATTACCTGAGCGTAAGGCCATGATACCTTTTTTTTCGCCTTCATGTCAGGACCCATAAGGCCAATTTCGCCATCTTTTATCAACGAGGAATCATGTGTCCACAAAACCAGGTTGACGTTGGCCTTGGGAGGCGCCCCCAACTCGACTTCGCATTCGTCGGAAGGAACTATGCTCGCCCGGCCACCTCGTCTGGGGCCCAGACCGATCTTCCGCACGAAAGCCCGCCTGCCTTCATCGTCCACGAAAGGGGCGCGGTAGGCGCGGACGGATTCGCCCCACTTATCGACGGTTTGACGAACGCGGTTTATCTGAACGTCGAAAGTAGGTAGTTTTTCCTCTTCGGTCGAGGAATTCTTTTCGTCTTTTGCTTCCACTGAAATATTCCGACGGTTTTATTTCTTCGCCGAGGCTGCCAGCTTATTCTTTGCGAGTATTGCTGCGCCGACGGCCCCGACAACCTGAGGATCAACACCCTCCGGAAACCGCGCTACCTTGATTTTAAGCTTTTGCTCGATGGCCTCAATTACCCCACGGTTTTTTGCCACACCGCCGGTGATCGCCACTTCCTCGACCACACCCACCCTCTTGGCAAGACTCGCAACTCGCCCTGCAAGGCTTATATGAAGCCCTTTGATTATCCGTGGCAACTCGACTCCCTCGTTCACAAGGTTTATCACCTCACTCTCTGCAAAAACGCTGCACATGCTGCTGATGGTGGACGGTTCACCGTCTTGAAAGTGGTATTTTTCGAGATCGTCGAGGGATATGTCCATGCTGCGTATAATCGAATCGAGGAATCTCCCCGTGCCTGCGGCGCATTTGTCGTTCATTGCAAAATCCATCAACGCGCCGCTGCCATCAACACAAATGGCCTTGGTGTCCTGGCCGCCGATGTCCAGTATGGTTCGGACTCCATTCAAAAAAAAGTGAGCGCCTCGACCATGGCAGCTTATTTCCGATATATTCTCATTGGCAAACGGCACATGGGCACGACCATAGCCGGTGCCTACTATATATTCGACGTCGCCCTCGGCCACGCCCGCTTTTTCGAGTGTTTGCTCATATATGTTTTGCGCCGTTTTCGCCGGATTTGTCGAACTTGGGCCTATGACCGCGCCGAGTATGTCGTCATCCCTCATTACCACCGCTTTACTCGCGGTTGACCCGATATCCACTCCTGCTATTAAAGCCATCTTATTTTTCAGTCTCCTTCCTTATTAGTTTCCCTGTCTATCGCCCTACCTGACCCTTCTTTTGTTTTAGCGGCCGGATAAAATATTCCGGGCAGCGTACCTGCCTAAACTTAAGGCCAAAAGCACAACAGGCGTCCCAAGTTCGCCGGGTACTACGCTCGCGTCCGCAACATAGCAGTTCTTTATTTTCATGGTTTCGAGTCTGTCGTCCACTACTTCTCCGATACGGGCCGATCCTCCCGGATGCGCACCCACCACCGGCGTCGTAATCAAAGTTTCGGGGCTGCACCCCGCCTTGAGAAGTATCTCTCTTGCACGGCTGTCGCCCGAATTAAGGCGTTTCCACACTATGTCTTCAAGTTTTTTGGATATTTTTGCGTTCCGATCTATAGTACCGCTGATGGGATCCTTGCACTTGGTCATGATTCCCAGCGTTTTGGCGAATTTCAGTGCTTTGGGCAGATGCTGAGGACCTTTCATGCCCATCGAGCCTAAATAAAGAATCCACGGCTCAATCAGGTCGGTCATTAAATAACCTTCACTATCGTGAAATTCCCACGTTCCAGCGGTCATTGGAATATCGTAACCGGAGCCTTTCCCATCATATTGGCCACAGGTGAAAACGAGGGGGTCGCAAAAGAATCCATCGCCCGCTTCCTCGACGCCGCTATTCTGCAAAATTACCGGAGTGCCTAACCCGCCGGTAGAAAGGATGACTATATCGGAGAAGTATGCGCGTGTGCCTTGCAGGCCTTTGGCCTTGACACCTATGGCGGTGCCGTTATCTCGTAATACTTTCTCGACCGAAGTTTTCGTAAGCAGTTCCGCGCCGTGTTCCATGGCCTCTTTTATATAATCCCTGGCCGTCCACTTGGCTCCGGTCGGACAGCCCAGCATGCAAAGACCGCAATCGGGTTTGCATTTATCAGGGTTCAGAAACCTGGGCGTTAATTGCCAGTCCATCCCTAACGACTGTGCGGCTTCCATTATGCGCCTGGCGCCACCTCCCACAAGCCTATCGGGCAAGGGCTTAATATTCAGCTCCTCGACTATCTCATCGGCTATAGGCAACAAATCAATGCCGGTTTTTTCCTTGATCCACGCGGCGGGTAACGTCGCCATACCGCAATACACCACCGAAGACCCACCGGTG
>CAZDAF010000347.1:0-4129 GCA_964503115.1 uncultured bacterium | reverse complement strand
AAGTGTAGGCCACCAAGCAACATTGAGGAACGAATTCGCGACAGCCCTGCCATCGCGAATGACGTGGATGAACAAGGCACCCGGGAATATGCTACAGAGATACCGGATCCTCCGGGTGTTGCGCGTGTTCTTATTCATAAACCGGGTGCAGCGGGAGAATCGCAGGATTTTACCGACAAAGCGCATCATGCCCTCTACATCAGCCTCGGGGACGTCTTCCTCAGTGAGTGGTGGACTGCCCCAGGAATTCTCCAGCGGGTGAAAAAGATCCCATATCGGGAAAGCCTCAACGGGTTTCGGGAACCACCGTTCATCCCGATACCGTTTTACCAAAGCCGGTATTTGGTAAAGGATAGTGCCCTTTCCTTTACCTGGCAAGGGGCTAAGTAAATTTCTTTAACTTTCGGATTTTGGACCGGTTTTGCGTGATGTTGGTTATCTATCGAGCAGTATACAACAAATCGGAAGTGATTATCATTCTACCCCCCGCCTTACAGCGGGCGAATCCTCATGGGTGCTCTTTCTGCGATAATGGACATTGAAAAAAATGGCAATTTTTCAGAGGTCGTTTTTTTATCTCCCGTATTTTCAGCCACTCGGAGAAGGACCCACCACAGCATATACCCCATATCTCGTATAGACAAAAGGCTTAAGCCCCTTGCCCGAAAGCTATTTTCCTTTGAAAACAGGGGTCCTTTTTTCTACAAATGCTTTTATCGCCTCAATCAAATCCTCGGATGGAATTGCAGCGGCGTTTTTTTGAGCGACGTATTGCAAACCGGGGTAAATTCCGTTGTCCCTGCTATAAAGAATCACGTCCTTGGTCCCTTGAACGGCTAACGGCGCGAGAGAAGAAATTTGTGTAGCCAACTTGTTTGCTTCATCATAAAGATCGTTCCTATCCTCACAAATACGCGTAATAAAGCCCATTTTTAAGGCCTCTTCAGCCGTGAAATCACGTCCTGTGAGGGCCAGTTCTCTGAACCAGCCGTCTCCGATGATGTACGGAAGGCGCTGTAGTGTGCCGAGATCGGCGATGATGGCGATTCGTGTTTCCCGTACGCTGAAAACCGCGTCTTTTGTGGCAATACGAATATCGCAGGCGCTGAGCATATCGATCCCGCCACCGATGCAATGGCTGTGAACCGCCGCGATGACGGGTTTGCGACACTTCTCAATAATATTCATACTTTCCTGGAGATGCCCAATCCATTGGCGGAGCGACTCTCTTTTATCCGCATCGCTCCCCATCAGCTTCGATCCGCCTTCGGTCAGGTCCAGTCCCGCCGTAAAGCTTTTGCCTTCGGCTTTTATCACCACTACGCGGATCTCCGGGTCTTCGTCGAATCGCTTAAAATTTTCGATCAAACCTTCGAAGAAGGCCATGTTCATGGTATTGCGTTTTTGGGGTCGATTCAGTACGAGCCAGGCGATATGGCCGTCTTGCTCCACCTTAAAAATATCGTTGTCGCTCATGTTTATATTCCTTTCTTGGCTCATCTGGAAAATGATTGCCTCGATCCGCCTCCATTAAGTGTACCAGTTATTAAGTTAGTCTCAACTGTCGCGTGGCCGTTTTGTGGTTACTTCGGCTGTAAATAATGAATCACGCTCGACAAAGAGCTACGGGAAAGATATTATTCAGGTACGGATCAATGAAAACAATGACTGGTGTGTCAACCTATTTAAACCAAGAAACCGGGACCAATCAAATAAACCTCACAATGGCGAATATTGAAGATGCGGCCGGGCTTTACCGGGCTTTCAAATAATTACACCGTATGGTAAAATACTATATCGTAAGGAGCAATTTCAATGACGAATGAACTGAATTACCTTTTTTCGCAGACAAAAATCAATTCGCTCGAACTCAAAAACCGGGCCGTCATGCCGCCGATGGGCACGGGTTACGGAAACATGGACTCGACCGTAAGCGACCGGTTGGCGCAATACCTGGCGCGCAGGGCGCAAGGCGGAGTCGGGTTGATTATTACCGAAGTATGCGCAATCGACCCTCGAGGCAAGGGGTTTGCAAATGAGATCGGCGTGTGGAATGACGATTTTATTCCAGGGTTGAAAAAAATCCCGGAAGTCGTCCATGAGGCCGGTGGCAAGGTGGCTTTGCAACTCCATCATACGGGACGCGAGACTTTCGAAGGCACCATCGGGATGCCTCCCGAAGCACCGTCCGCCATCCCGAGCGTGATATTGAAGCAGCAGTGTGAAGCCATAACCGTCGAGCGCGTCCACGAACTTGTGGAAGCGTTCGCCTCCGCGGCGGGCCGGGCGCAGGAAGCGGATTTCGATGCGGTCGAAGTACACGGCGCTCACGGCTATCTGGTCAACCAGTTTCTCAGCCCGTTCTCGAACCGGCGCGAGGACGAATACGGCGGTTCGGATGAAAACCGGGCGAGGTTCGCGCTCGAGATACTCCATGCAATAAGGAAAAGGGTGGGAGATGATTTCCCCGTAATCATAAGGGTGTCCGCCGATGAGTTGGTGCGTGGCGGGTATGATATTTCATTTATCGAGTGGCTTGCTCCGAAACTCGTTGCCGCCGGCGCCGACGCAATACACGCTTCGGTCGGAGTTTTTTCGACGCCTGGCAATTTGACAATCGCCGGAGTCGATACCGAGCCCGGGTTTAATCTTCACCGGGCCAGGGCGATAAAGGAAAAAGTGGATGTTCCCGTCATAGGAGTGGGGCGCATTCATGATCCCCGCATTGCCGATGAAGCGATCGAACGCGGAGATGCGGACCTTATAGCTTTCGGGAGGCAGCTTCTTGCCGATCCGGATTTCCTTAACAAAGCCAGGGCGGGAAATTTCGATGACATCAGGTTTTGCCTTTCGTGCAACCAGGGATGTATCGACCGGCTCAGTTACGAAATGAAATCCGCGACGTGCTCGATCAACCCCGACTGCGGGCGCGAATACAAGGGCGAACCGCAGAAAACGTCCAGCCCGAAAAACGTCTGGGTTATAGGGGCCGGACCGGCAGGACTCGCGGCGGCGCTGGCTGCGACCAGGCTGGGGCACAATGTTCGCGTGTATGAAAAGGATGACGAGCCGGGTGGGCAATTAAGGCCGGCAAGCAAGCCTCCGCACAAAAAGGTGTACGCCGACTGGGTGAGTTGGATCGTCAGGGAACTCGGAAAAAGAAACGTGCCTATTCATTTGGATGAAGAAATCCGTATGGAAACGATCAAGGCGGAAATGCCCGACGCTGTTATACTGGCCTCCGGCGCGCTTCCCATCAAGCCGGACATACCCGGCATAAACGGGCCGAATGTACATTGCGCAAGGGAATTGCTTATGGGGAAGGTTCCGCTTGCTGATAGCGCCGTTATACTCGGAGCGGGTTACGTCGGCATGGAGGCGGCGGATTATCTCATCGCCGAGGATGTCAAGGTAACGCTTCTCGAGATGAAGCCGTTTCCGCCCGTCGGCAAGCATCTCGTTCACGGTTACTGGATGCATCGCCGCCTGAAGAAGTCCGGAGGCGAAATCGTCACCGGCGCCACAATCGCCCGGATAGAGCCGGACGCGGTTTTTTACAATAAGGACGGAAAAGAACACTGCATAAACCCCGCGCCGCTTGTCGTGAACGCCCTCGGCGCCGCGCCGGACGTTACGCTTGCGAAGGTTCTCGATGATATGGAAGTCCCATATACGATTGTCGGGGACGCCAAGCAGCCGAGGCGTCTTATCGAGGCGGTTTACGAGGGTGACAAGGCGGGCCGCGAGATCGGCGAATTATGTCTTAAGGCGCAGTAATGACATGGTCGAAATCCCGGGCTGAAAAGAGTGTCGATATATTGCCCGAACCGCTTACACCGGAAAACCGGTACAAATTAACTGGGTACCACATTAAAACAGGAGGAGAAAGTAATGCCTTGCGCAAGTTGTCAATCGCGGACCTGCTTTACCGGGTCGGGTGAGATGCCGGCCGAATGTCCCGAGAGGCATCGGGAAAAATTCAAATCGCAAAAATCAACAAACGGATTCGTCGAATACGCGGCGAAAATTCGCGGGAAAGAAATCCGCCGCCTCGATGAACTCGTCGAATATGCCGACTTCATGGGATACAAAAAGATCGGGCTCGCAGCTTGTATCGGTCTTCACGATG
>CAZDAF010000346.1:0-4138 GCA_964503115.1 uncultured bacterium | reverse complement strand
TTTGAGAGGGAACGAAACCAGAAGGCGGACGTGGTGTTTTTTATCGGCTGCGGAATAACTTATGGAGCCATTCACCAGACAAACCTTCCCCATATGTTGCAGGTACTGGCCCCCGCGTATTTATTAATCACTGAAGCGGGGTACCGAACCGTGAAGCGGCTCGGGAAAAAATCGCTGAAACTTTTAGTGGCCGTCTTTTTCCTTGGGCCGCCGGTATTCCTCGTTTTTTACGCCCTTTTTCTGTCCAATTTGCCTGGAGTTCGCGGTCTGTCGGCACGGTGGAAAATGAAGGTGCCCATCCGGTCGCGTTTGGGAACCGTTTATTATCATTCCCCCCGCGCGGAACAAATCCAGAACGTGGTGGATTACATCGTTTCCAACACCAAAGCGGACGATCCAGTGTTGCCATTCCCCGAGTCCCTTTTGATCGGAGTTATGGCGGGGCGGCGCAACCCATCGAATATGTTGCCAATAGTGCCCATTTACTTGGAATACTTCCCGAAAAAATCCAGAAAAGAATTTTACGAAGGGGTCATAGAAGCGGAATTGATCGTCTATTTCGAACGACCGACGCGTCTTGAATTACCTCGCCAACGGGATATGAAAGTTCGTTTTTTCTATCCCGATCTTTTCGAAATGGTCATTAAAAACTATACACTCGAAACACGCATCGCAGACTATATCTTTCTTCGAAAAGGTCATGATCCAACGAGTTCGACAAGAGCTTTTATGGAAGGATGGCATGCATACCAGCAGAAACACTACATCAAAGCAAAGCAATTTTTCGAGAAAGCGAAAAGAAAAGGCGCCCCGAAAGACGCGGTTGAACCCTTATTGATGAAAATCACCGATGTTCAGGAGGAGTTGAACCGGTAATTATCGGATCAATCCTGCCGGGACAACCCCAAAAAGTTTACGATTACACTATACCATATAATCATCATAAGCGCCTTGTTTTTTGGAGTTTTACTCAATATTCCCCAAATACGCTTCGGGTTAATGTAAAATTCTTTCCATGCCCTCTGTTGCAAGGCGGTGACATCTATCCCGGTAATTTCCTGGTAATAGGGCATTTTTGACCTGAAGTGCAGGTTCGCAGAGATGTCATAACTTAAGTTGTAATCGGGATAGCATTCTTTCACCAGATCGTGCAGTTTGGTTCGGGGAAATGGCACGACGCACGAAAAGCTTGCTTTAAGCATTCTCGAGCGACAAGCGAATTTGACGGTTTCTTCCATTTCTTCAATTGTCTCGGTGGGGAATCCGAACATAAAAAATCCCGCAGGAATGATCCCCTCCTCGTAAGCCCATTCGACGGCCTCTGAAAGGCGTGGCAAATTGATGTTTTTGCTTATCAGCTTCTGTATGCGCGGGCTGGCGCTCTCAACAGCAAAGTTCATGCAGTAAGTACCTGCCCGCGCCATACTCCTGATCAAATTGCGAGTCAGTATATCGCCCCTGACTCCGTTCGGAAAAGCGAATTTCATGTCGATGTCGCGTTCGACCACTCCTTCCATAATGTCGGTTGCCCGCGGCACATCCAAATTGAAAACGTCGTCCATAACATGTATTTCTCTTACGCCGAACCGCCTGGATAAAAACTCGATTTCGTCGAGTGTTCTCTCCGGTGTTTGCGAGCGGAATTTCTTTCCGAATATATGGTGACAATAGGCGCATCTATATGGGCAGGCCCTTGAGGAAAAAATGGATGCGTAGGGGGATTTAGCCAGAAAACCGTTAGGGTTGGCGCCCCTTGAATACGGCATTAGATCCAGAAGTTCCCATGCCGGAATCGGGAGGGAGTCCAAGTCCTCGATAAAAGGTCTATTACCGCTGAAAATTACTTTCCCGTCGCGATTATAAGCCACTCCCGGAATTTCATCGGGACAGGCTCCCTCGTACAAATGATCCAGAAGATCGATCAGGGTCAGCTCGCCTTCGCCTATAACGGCGTAATCAAGGTTTCTGTCCTTCATAATGACATCATAATATGCCGTACTGTGGGGTCCCCCGACAACGACGGTTATCCCGGGAAGGGTTTCTTTGGCCATTTGTCCCAGATTATGCAGATTTTCGTCCTCGATGGCCAGAGTGCTGATACCTAACACATCCGGTTCCCACGACCTGATGATAGCGCTCATCTTTTCCACGGTGAGCCGCTCGATTCCCATATCGATCAACTGAACATCCACACGACCGGGCCTTTCCCGGCGAATCATACCCGCCAGCGAAAGTATACCCAGCGGGGGTGAAAAAAGTTTCCCCACCTGTCCTTCCAGATAATTCGAACGCACCAACAATACACGTTGCTTCCTATTCATTATTTCTCCGTTGTGTTTAAGTATGCACCAGAAGACCTATAGGACTAAATAAAAACTAACTGTCGCTTATCTTAAAAATTACCACGTTATATTACCATATATCGCCTCCGAAAAACAGACCTGTGTGAGTAGTGAGTCGTGAGTCACAACCCATGACTCATTTAACACCCCGTGTCCATTCGTTGAAAAACGGCGGCGGCAATGTTAAAATGAGCTATTAGAATGAAGGTCGCCTTTATATTCCAGTCGTTCGAAAACCTCGGTGTGGAAGCGCTCAGCGCATCGCTCAAACGAGAGGGGCATGAAACCGCCCTGTTCTTCGACCCGAAATTGTTCGATGACACCTTCTACCACAACGGCTTCTTGTCCGGCCTGTTCGATACGCGCGCGAAAGTCATCCGCGATCTTGTGAGATGGGAACCGGACGTGGTGGCTCTCAGCGTGCTGAGCGACCTGTATCCATGGGCCGGGGATATGGCTCAGTGCATTAAACAAGCATATAATGTACCGATAATTTTTGGCGGCATTCACCCCACCAGCGTGCCGGACGTAGTGATTGAGAACCCGAATGTGGATTACGTTGTTCAGGGCGAGGGAGATGAGACGATTGTCGAACTCGTCAATTATATTGCGGACCACGCCGACCCTTCGGACCTGCCTAACGTATGGTCCAAAGTGAACGGTGAAATAAAGGGCAATCCCCCACGCCCGCTGATTCGGGATCTCGATTCGCTCCCGTTCCCGGATAAGTCCTTATACGACCACACTTTCGTCAAGGGAACGCGGATTTATACCATTATGGCCAGCCGCGGTTGCCCGCATAAATGCACCTATTGCAACGCCGCCCTGCTCAAGGAAATTTACAGCGAGGAGAAGGGTTCAGCCTGGCGCGCTCGCAGCATCGACAACGTTATCGAAGAGTTGAAGTGGGCCCAATCCGAAGACAGGGTCGGGATAATAAATTTTTACGACGAAATTTTCGGTGTGAACATCAAGTGGATGAGACAATTCACTCCACGTTACAGGCGCGAGATCGGCAAACCGTTCATATCCTGCGCTCATCCCGCCCATTGCACCGAAGAATACGTGGAACTGCTGAAAGAAGCCGGTTGCATCAAGGTGGACCTCGGCGTTCAGTCGACCGATCCGACAATCCGAAAGGAAGTGCTCAGGCGGAATGAAACAAATGAGCAGATCGGGAATGCCATCGACAGGTTTATGAAAGCGGGCATCTTCTTGCATGTCGAGAACATTTTCAACCTGCCCGGCCAGGACGAGGAGATAACGCGGGAGATGGCAAGATTCTACAACCGCCACAGGCCTGATTGCATAAAAATATTCGGCCTCAGGATTTTTCCGCGAACCCCTATCGAAAAAATCGCCATCGAACGCGGACTCACCACAAAAGAACAGGCGGAACAAAACGCCCGAGGGGTAGCTTCAGGCCTGGCTAACCTTTACCTGGGCGGAAACCTGCCGGATCGAAGTCTGTTCTCATTTCAGTCGCTGTTCGCCATAATGTTGCTACTTCCACCTACATGGGTGGACTATATTGTTGAAAAAAGGCTTTACAAATATTTGCCCAAAAGACCTCTCTATATGACAATTGCCACGCGTATGATAAACACCCAGAATTGGGAAGAAGACGTCCACAAACGAAGCTATGCCAGCAAATATAAACATTATATACTCGAGCGTTTAAAATCGGTATTTTGGGGATCGACAAAATAGCAAATGTTCAAACTTTTACTGTTTTATAAATAAATGAAAAGGATGGATAAGGATCTGTTGTGAAAATTCTGCTTATAAAACCCAAC
>CAZDAF010000345.1:0-4140 GCA_964503115.1 uncultured bacterium | reverse complement strand
CATACCAGGATGGAAAGTATCCCTTGTATCGTTACTATTTGGAGACCGAGAATTGCCTGATCGACTTGTACTACAGGAACTTTGTCCCTCCGTTTATTCCGGGCGACGGAGTAACATGGTATGACGATGAGAAAAAAACATTTTTAAAAAATATGGCCTTTTGTCCATGGGGTCGGGTAAGCGGTGTGATTGAGTTTGATGGGAAGCGAAGGGTGGTCAAAGGACAGGGCTACGCCGACCGCGACCATGCAAACCAGATATTCACCAAGCAAATTAAAGAGATGCACACTTACCGGGGCTGGCCGGAAAATCCGGATGACGGCCTGTGCATTAACGTAATCGAATATATCAGCGGACCGCAATACAACGGACTGATTGCGCGGTGGTTGACCGTTATGAAGAAGGGCGAAATTCTTATGGCTACTCGGGATTTCTCTACCACCCGTATGAATTTCGTTCGAGACGCATCCACCGGTTTTGAATATCCTACAAAATGGCGGCTGGAAGCTTGTGACGCGGGCGTCTCAATCGACGGAGAATGGTCCTCGTCGAGGCTTATGGATGTGCTTGATGTGTTTAACGAGATTCCGGCGCCGCTGAGACCCATCGCCAGGCGATTCTTCACACGGCCTGTTTTTTACAGAATGACGGGAAATTTTGAAGGCACTTTCACGAACAGTGCGGGGGAATCGATTCCCGTGAAAATAAAAGGTATGTACAAAGCCGTTTACACGAAGTAGAAGATCAATCAATCCTAAAAACGGAGGAGCGTGCAGTATGAAGGTCCCGGCATTCTTCGTCAAAAAGGCTATTGTGAAAGGCAGTTTTCGCAATGTTATCGAGGCCGGCCGGCCGGTGGGCTTTGAGTTGACCATAAAAAACAAGCTCGGACTGGGTACGCTCGTGGGATGCAGTTCGGTGGTCATTAGTGGAAATGATTATCCGATAGACAAGCTTCTGGTCATAAAGGGCGATAAGGAGTACAGCGCATCCGACATAAACGAATCGATGCCGCTTACCTTCAAGTTCGGTGACGAGATCGTGCTGAGGATGATGGATGGTAAGGGCCTTGATCCGGGTAAGTATGAAATATCCACCGCCATAGACCTAGTCGGCATAGGGAGGGTGGACATCTCTTATAAGGATGAATTGAAGGGATAATATCGTGCTTTTCAAGCAATTGAAAGTTCTTTCGGATGACGAAATAGCTCGCATAGTGGATGCGAGTTTCGATGTGCTTGATAAGGTTGGATGCCGGTTTGATTCGGGGTGGACGAAAAAGCAATTCGAGGAGGCGGGTTGCCGCCTGGAGGGCACGAAATCCATTGTGCACATACCGCGCGAGAAGATGGAGGGGTTCCTCAAGGAAATACCACGTCTTGACCCGTCGATATCGAGGGCCGCGCTGCATCTTCCAGGTGCGTTGCGAACGGCAATCCTCGATCCGGACGTTGAAAAGCCAAGGCTGGCGATTACAGACGACGCCAAAGATGTCATACGTGTCTCCAATGCGCTCGAGCATATCGAGGTCATTTCAGCGGGCGTGTTGCCCACCGACGTGCCGGAATGCGCCGCCGACGCCGTAAATACCGCGTTGCTCTTGCAGTATTCGAAGAAACCGTTTGCCCAACAATCGTATTCCCGGCAAAGCGCCCGCTTGATGCTGACAATGGCGGAAATAGTTTACGGCGGCAGTGATAAGCTGCGGGATCGAGGCGATATGGGATACCTATTAGCGACCACCGGCCCATTGCGATTTACACGCGCAAGTCTCGAGTCGGCCCGCATGTACGCTTCGCTGGGTCTGCCGCTGGTGATAGGTTCCCATGGCAGAATGGGTGAAGAAGCCCCCGCCGCTATAGCCGGTGCGATTACGATGTTGGTGGCTGAGTTCATGGCCGGGGTGGCTTACGTGATGGTTGCCGAGGCGCCCACTCCGGTGGCCTTCGGGGACGGTATGCGCGCAGTGGATTCCGATGGAAGGTTACGATGGGGCGGGCCGGAGCAGGTGGTACGCATGCTCGGTGCGAGGCAGGTGGCGGAGAAACTCGGGTTCGTAGCGGCGCCGTTCGTCGCCGAGAGCGATTCGGGAAGTTTTGATTTTTTATCGGGGTGGGAAAAATGCGTCACAAGCGTCCTGGGTTGGGCCGCAAAATCCGATCCATTCGGGCCTGCGGGAAATTTGCACGACGCTTTCAGTATACCGCAACTTCTTTTGGACAACGAAGCGGCGAGCATGATTGCCCGGATAGTGGACGGAATACCCGTTGACGAGGATCAGATGGCTCTCGAAGCTATCGAGCAAGTGGGCATCGGCGGCCATTTTCTCGGGGAGGACCATACCATTGACCACATGCGAGACTTCTGGGAACCGGCGGTTTTCACCCGCATGCCTTACGATGAATGGCTCGAACAGGGCGCTCCGGAAATCAAGCGGGCAGCGGAGGCACGTGCTCGCGATATACTTGATAGAGAAAAAATCGAGCTTGTGATAGATGAGGAAAAAGCGAAAGAGATAAATAAGTTGATAGACGGATATGTTGAGAAAAGTCGCCGCAGTGGATGTGCGGACGACCCGGACGAAGATTAGCGATACCGGTGGTTTGCGGGAGAGGGATTTTACATGATATCCAACGCTTTAAAAGTGTTAAGCGAAAAAGAGATGGACGAGATGCTTGCTCGATCCTTTCGGCTTATCGAAAAGACGGGTATGTGTTTCGATTGGGACGACGCGCTTGATCCTTTGGAAAGTGTGGGGTGCGTTGTCGATCGTGAAAACAGGATTGTAAAAATTCCCGAAAAGGTGGCGAGGAAGGCGGTAGAAACCGCCGATCCGGTTATAACTGCCGGCGATCATCCGAAGCTTTTCCTCGGTGTGTGGTCCGGAATGAATATATTGGATTTCGAGACCAAAAAGAAACGGCCTGGAAAATTACAGGACGTAAGAGACACGGTGTTGATTACAAATCATCTCGAAAACATTTCCGTGGCCAATTCCGGTGTGGTGCCGCAGGATGTTCCCATCGAAGTTTGCGATCTATATGCCGGTGAGATTTTGCTGAAGTATTCGGAGAAAATATTTACGACTTGGAACTTTACTATAGAGACCGCTATGGACATGATGGAAATGGCGATGGTGGTCACGGGCGGCCGCGAGGAACTCGAAGAAGCCAAATTACTCAACGTTATCGCCGAGCCGATATCTCCTATGAGGTTCCAGGAACACACGCTGCGCATAATGAAGTTATACACTGAATTCCGTCAGCCGGTGAGTATATTGCCGATGGTGCAAACCGGTACCACCGGGCCGGCGACCGTTGCCGGCGCGCTGGTATTGCAGGTAGCCGAAAATCTTGCCGGACTGGTGTATCTGCACGCACTCGGTGATCGAAGCCCCGTGGCTATGGGCGGCGGGATGCACGTCAGCGACCTGCGCACTGCGCGCACTCTTTATGCGGCGCCGGAAATGGCGCTCCTGCACTTGGGTATAGTGCAACTGGGACATCACCTGGGACTGCCTATCGGCACTACCAGCATGCTTTGCGATTCGAACACCATGGACTTCCAGGCGGGTTGGGAGCGAGCGTTCACCGGCGCGCTCGTGTGGGCTTTGGGCTCGGAAACCGTCGGGATGGTCGGAATTGTCGGCGCCGACGAAGCTTACAGCCACGAGCAGCTGGTGCTCGATAACGAAAAAGCAGGCTACCTCGCCGCCATATCCGAAGGCATCCTGGTAAATGATGAAACTCTCCAGGTCGATCTTATAGAAGAAATCGGGCCGGGAGGCAGTTTTAGGGGCAGCAAACGTACTGCAACGGCATTGGACGAGTGGTGGCGCTCGGAACTGTTCGATTTAGCCTTGGAGAAGAAAGGCATTGAAAATGTTATGCATGAAAGGGTAAGGGAAATATTGGACAACGAGGAACTCGAGCCGCAGGTCGATAACGATCAGGCCGCCGAAATCGAACGCATACGCGAGGCACGCCTGAAAGCTATGGATAAATGAGCGAACTCTGGCAGGGGAGACAGCTGGAAAGATTTGAAAAAATCGATTATTTGTATTAATTTAGATTTATTAATGAGGAGATGATTGTGGCACTGATATACGAGCCGACGCTCCTGACAAGGCAATTTACTTTT
>CAZDAF010000344.1:0-4210 GCA_964503115.1 uncultured bacterium | reverse complement strand
TCTCGAAGGGCACGGGCAACTTAATCGCATATAGAATCGCTCAATTTAGGTTATATTATAAATAATGCGGGTTCTGCGGGTCTGTAGGGCATCCCCACCTGCCACAGTCGTAATTTACCGACACGCTCTAAGGCCCATTCCTACCTGCGGGTTCGACGATTACCGATGCCGGTACGATCTTTATACCGGGGCCGAGCCGGCGTATTTCCCTCCGCAGTACCTCGTAGGTGGCCTTCCGGGGGTGGCCGATAGCAATGGCCTTTCCCCGTTTTTTGGCGATCCTCAGAAACCGCCACCACTGCCTTCTTACGTACTTGACGGAGTTTCTGTTATCCAGGAACACATCCCTTGCCCAGCATTTCACACCCATTTTTTTCGCCAGCGTATAAGCCTTTCTGTGCGGGCCGGTGCGTGAATCGACGAAGTACATTTCGCGTTTCTTCATCTCTTCCAAAACCACCTTCATTCCAGGCTTCCAGGCGGTAAATCTGCTGCCCATGTGGTTGTTCGCACCTGTCGCTTCGGGAACCCGGTTGATGTCATCGATGACCGTCCGGCGAATTTTCTTCAAACTCATCCCCACCAAAAGTCCCCCATGACCGATTGAAAGGCGTCGGCGTCGTCGGCGTCTGGGTTCCATCGGGATGTGCAACATCACCTCGCGGCCCGCTTCTTTCAACATCACCCGAGCCCTCTCGCTGTATTTCGAGTAAGGCAGGACCGAAAAGGTCAACTCGGCGTCCAGGCCGATCAACTTCGGAGTCCGGCGCCATTCGCCGCCTATATCGTCTATGATGACAGCTATCAATATAACATCGTCATCGGGAGGTGGATTGCTTCCGGCGGGCGGAATTTGCTCCCGGGCGTTACCTACGAACCGCAACCGCCACGCTTCTCTATCCTCGACCCGAAGTACCACCAGAAGCGCCGTGCCTCCCACCAACTCCTTCGCGTCCATCTGAACCTTCCCGGTCTCCTCCAATTCGGAAAGGGAAAGAGTAACTTGCATAAGCTCCTTATCGGATACCCTGTAGGTGCGTTTCCTTAAATACCATTTCTTTCCATTTTCCCCGATCTGTTCCTTTTCTCCCTCCACGATATGACCGGGGCCCAGTCCGGCGGACGCCAGCGCCCTCTCGACAAGAGAAACCACCGATTCCACCGCCGGATCGGCGGCATCGGCCACATCCCGGACAATGTCGCCTCTGCCGAGGTAATACCATGCGGCACTCCCGAAAGTCCCTGCGACAACCAAGGCCGCTACGACTTTAAGCACCAGGCTTAAATTACCCTTGCCGGCGCGTGTGGCACGTTTATTTTTGCTCGCACTCATATCAAAAAATGGCCGGGCACAGCGGATTGAAAAGCAGTATGCCAAAATCTTTTCGTCCGTGCCCGACCACCTGTAATTATTACTTTGTTTCTCTCCTCATTTATTAGCGGTTTTTTTTCGCGCTCCCTGGAATATTACCCATGATTTGAGAATCTCGGCGGCGCGTTCGAGTTGAATATCGACTTCCTTGGCGTCCCGTTTTTTGCCCGCTTCAGCCTCTTCACCAGCGGAGGGAACCGTTCGCGGCCTGCCCTCCGGCGATTCGTCCGGATTTTCGAAATGCTGCGGCAAGTCCTCTTCCCTGATACGGCGTCCTCCATCGCTCTTTTTCACCACTTCGCCGGCCTCGATCACGATGTCGGGATCGATACCCTTGGCCTGAATAGACCTGCCGCTGGGCGTGTAATACAGCGCGGTAGTCAATCTCAACCCCGATCCGTCCCTCAATTCGAGTATTGTCTGGACACTGCCTTTTCCGAAAGTTCTCGTGCCGAGCACGACGGCCCTGCCGTGATCCTGCAACGCGCCGGCGACTATCTCACTCGCGGAGGCGCTGCCGCCGTTCACCAGCACCACTATCGGATAACCGAGATGCGTGCCGACGGATTTGGCCATGTATTCCTTGCTGTTCCGATCTCTTCCTTCTCGACCGCGAATGCTGACAACGATGCCACGGTCTATGAACGTATCCGCCACCTCGATGGCCTGCTTGAGCGGACCGCCGGGGTTGTCCCGTAAATCCAGCACAAGGCCCCGGATGCCGGGATCCTTCTCTATTTTCTTGAGAACCGCCCTGAGCTCCTGGGTCGTCGAATCCTGGAAGTTACGCAGCCATACGTGACCTATCTGACCATCGAGCACTTCAGCGGCACGGATACTCTTGAGCTTTATTACTTCCCTCGTCAAGGTGAAGTCCCTGGCTTTATCCCACCCGACGCGTATCACCTGTAAACTGACCTTGGTGTGGGGTTTTCCCCTCATCATGTTCGCAGCTTCCGATACACTCATATTTACAGTATCTTTTTTATCTATCTTCAGGACAAGGTCCCTCGGCTTCAGCCCCGCCCGTGACGCGGGTGTGTCGTCGAAAACGCCCTCGATCCGGATGTAGCCTGTTTTTCCTTTCCCGATCTGCATGCCCAGCCCGCCGTAGCTGCCCGTAATCTGCAGCCGCATTTCCTTCATCATTCGCGGATCCATGAAGGAGCTGTGGCTGTCGAGGCTTTGCAGCATTCCATTGATGGACGCATAAACCAGTTTCTCCGGGTCGATCTCCCGAACATAAATGTCCTGAACCTTCGAGAAGACCTCGGTGTACAGATCGAGCGCTGAATAGCCGTCGTGCTTGCCTGCTTGCCCGCCGGCATCGATGGCCCCCGCCGCGAGCAATCCCAGAAGTATGAGACCCAATACCGACCGGCCCAGCAGGCGCTTATAAGATTTCCGTTTCATCAACTTGCCTCCTTATTTTCGCTGCGAACTTCGATTGATTATATTCATTAACCCGTGCAGCGCCACATGGCGGTATCATCCGCCACAGCCGAGATTGATCCATCCGAGAGGATTCATGGACCCGGCGCCGCGCCGCACCTCGAAATATAACCTCGGGCCCTCGAGCGATCCGGTATCGCCGACGTACCCGACCACTTGACCCCGCTTAACCTTCCTGCCTTTTCCCGCCGCTATGCGGGAAAGGTGTGCATAAAGGGTATAATACCTGTCCCCATGACTCAATATGACAATACGACCGTACCCCCGGAACCACCCTGCATACACCACTTCCCCCTCCCAGACCGCTCGAACCGGCGCTCCCGCCGACGCGGCGAGAGCGATGCCCTTGCTGAAAGTTTTTGTCCCGAACCGGGGGTTGGTGATCATTCCGTACCGCTGTACCAGCCTCCCCCTGCACGGCGCGCACATCCTTTTTGCGTTCGACGCAAAACCGCCTTCCACGGGAGGTTGAATCGGCTCCTCGACGCCGACCGGAGGCTCGGCCTGCTCGGCCTGTTCGACCCTTTTAGCGTGCGACGCCATTATACCGCCGATTCGGCGCGAAGCCGAAGCAAGCTCCCTCAACACCTTTTCGTGCGTTTCACGATCTTCCCGCGCGGCCCTCAAAAGTTCACGCTTTGCCGCACGTTCTCTTTCGGCGGCGGCCTTGGCCGCAATCATATCCGCTTCGAGCCCCTCCAGCCTCTCCTTCTCGGCCTCCAGCCGCTCGAGAAGCTCGGCGAGCGACTCGAGATCCCGCCTGAACTCCCTGATCAACTCCGCGTCGGCCTCGACCATGGCGCGGTAGTAAATCTCTCGTCGAGAGAGGTCTGCGTAGTTCTCGGCGGTAAGCATAACTTCCAGCGCTCCCGGAGGGCCGTCCATATACATCCTGCGGAACCTGCCGGCCAGCGTTTTGCGCCGCTGCGCCAGCCTGGCCTCGATCTCTATCCGCTCGGCATCGATTTCGGCGATACGCGCCTCGACGTGTTTTCTTTCCTTTTTCAAGGCGGCCAGCTTTTTTCGCTGCAACGCCACCAGCGCGTCGAGGGAGCGAAGTTGCGAAAAGATACTCTTTTCCTTCGCTCGAAGTTCCTCGAGCTTGCTTTTCTCACGGCGTATCTTCGCTTGTATACGCTCGCGTTTCAGGCGCGCCCTGTCTCGTTTTTCACCGGCCGCCGGAGGCGTCGCGAAAAGACAAAGCAGCCCCAAAACTACCAATAATACAATTTCGGGTCGTACACCGCCCAAAAAGTTCCGCCGAAAACGCATATTAAGAAATGATATTCTACCGGTCATATAACTGCAAGAAGCTCGTGTCGTTACAATTATAAACCCAGATTTTGCGTTTGACATTCGAACAAAGATCAGTTGCTTTCGTTATTT
>CAZDAF010000343.1:0-4213 GCA_964503115.1 uncultured bacterium | reverse complement strand
GTTCTTTCATTTTCGCTTTTATAAGCGAGTGGCCCGCTTTCCACATGACGGCATTTCCGCCATGGGCTTGAATGTCCTCGTACAATAGTCTGGAGCACTTGACCTCTCCTATTATGGTGGCGCCCGGCTTTCGGGAAAGTATCTCTCGAGCGAAAAGCACCAGCAGCTTGTCGCCGAAAAGCAGCTTCCCCCGGTCGTCCACCACACCGATTCGGTCGCCGTCACCGTCGAAACCTATGCCTACGTCAAGCGAGCCGGAGCGGACCGCTGCGATAAGGTCCGTTACGTTATCCGGCACGGTCGGGTCGGGATGATGGTTGGGGAAAGTTCCGTCCATGTCGCAGAACAGTTCTCGCACCGTACATCCCAGTTCCCGTAATATCGTCGGAGCCAACGGCCCGGAGGTGCCGTTGCCGGCGTCCACGGCCACCTTGAGGCCGCGCTCGATCTTGATGTTTTCGAGCATGAATTTCTTGTAAGGAGCAACGATGTCTTCAGAACGGCGACTTCCACTTCCTGACACGAATTTTCCCGCCTCTATGACATCCTTCACTTCGAGTATTTCGGCGCCGAATATCGTGCCTCCCCCGAGGTGAATTTTAAACCCGTTCTGGTCGGACGGGTTGTGGCTGGCGGTGATCATAATCCCGCCGTCGGCCTCGAAATGTATCACGCTGAAGTAAAACACCGGGCTGGGACATACCCCGATATCCACGGCCTCGATGCCGCTGTCGACGAAACCTTTCATTACCGCCTCCGCGTAACCGTCGCTGGTAAGGCGGCAATCGCGACCGACCATCATTTTCCGGGCGCCGTACTTTTGCCCATGCGTCGCAGTCGCCCGCGCAAGGGTGTACGCAAACTCACCGTCGAAATCAACCTCGGCGCCGCCACGAACGTCATATTCCCTGAATATATAAGGGTTCATTTTCATTTCGACAATATCCTCCCTTTGACAATCCCGCCTGCGGTAGCTAAACTGAAGTCATCCTCGTTGAGTAAAGTTGTCGCTCTAGAGAAATTGAAAGGAGTGGGTGGAATGGAAGGATTCAGACAGCTCAGCACCTTAACCAAGATAACCTTTTTATTGGCGTGTTTTTTCATGTTTCTGATCGTTCTGGGCTTTTTCCCATGGACACATACAGTAGGAGCGCTGGGCTTGTTCCTGCTGGGAGGCACAACGATTACCGCGCTGCTTGACGACCCGGAAGCCGATGAGAGGATACCGCTCGGTATCAGGCTACTCGTGGGTTTCAGCGCGGCTCTGCCCTTTGCTTTAGTCGCGTGGCTTTTCCAGCACTTATTTCCTCTTGGATCGTTCTTGTACAAGGTCAAGCCCTAGGTCGTCCAAAGAAACTCAATAACGGGCGACCGCCTCCAGTATTCTTTGTTCGATCCTTTCCACTGTGGAGTGGTAACCGGGGAAAGCGTTGAAGATCATGCTGAAGGCCAGTAGCCTTCCACGCCGCGACGGCATATATCCGCTTAAAGCGTTGACTCCCGTCAGGTGCCCGGTTTTGGCCCTTACCATCCCTTTGAGGGACGATTTAAGAAATCTCTCTTCAAGGGTACCGTCAACGCCTGCAATCGACAAGGAGGCCGTGAACTCCGGCCCCACCTGCAAATCGTGACTCATGGCCACAAGCACCTTACTTACCTGCCGCGCACTTAGGCGGTTCTGTCGGCTCAGGCCGCTGCCGTCAACCATGGCGTAGCTGCCGGGCTCGATACCGATCCTGTCGAGAAAATCTTTCACTACCTTGATACCGCATGCGGTGTTGGCAGGGGCGCTTTTTTCTTTCGGGCCTTTTTGCGCGCAGAGTGTCTTAAGTATTTGCTCGGCAACGAAGTTGTTACTCATTTTGCCCATTGCCCAGACGATTCTCGATAGCGGCTCGGATTCCCTGGTAAGCAACAGCTTTGCTCCCTGGGGCACCTTGCCTTTAGCAATCTCTCCGCTGATGATCACGCCCCAGCTCACCAGATAAGCTTCGAAGCTCCCGACGGTGTAGAGCGCCGGATCGCCCACCGTTCGCCGAATTTCCCTGGTCTTGGATCCCATGGGTATGGATCCCACCACCTCGTAGCAATTTACGCCCGTATTGGAATTGACCACTTTCAACAGGCCTCGTTTCTTGCGGCTTACCGTCATTGCCCTGTTAACCAGCTTGAGGTGTTTGTCGGGCGGCATGTAGAATAGTTTTGGCGGAGCGCCGACCTTGCTCGCGGGGTTGGCTGTCACAACGAAAGTGTTGAAATTCAATGAAAGGGCGCTTATTGGCGCGAAATACGCCTCGGAACCTATTTTCCCCCATCCTTCGCCGTAGAGTTTATCGTCGAAATAGCTGTCGTCCGCTATGACCTTTCCGCGTATTTCGTATATTCCACGGTACGCCACGTCCCGGGCAAGCGTCCAGAGGTATTCATCCACCAGCGAAGGATCGCCATAACCTTTCAGGTAGATGTTTCCATGCAGAACGCCGTTTCTTATCGGCCCGTCCGCCCACACCTCGGTGCGAAATCGATACCACGGGTGAAGCTTCGACAGCGCGACGGCGGCGGTGATTATTTTCATGTTGCTCGCCGGTATCGACAGCCGGTCGGCTCCCCTCGAATACAACACCTTGTTGGACTGTGCATCCCTGATTTCGATGCTTATCCTGCCACCCCGCACCGCTTTGTTGCTCAGCAATCTTCCAATGGATTTTGAAAGCGCCTCTGTGGAGTTAAACTGGTTTTTTTCTCCGACCGTAAGCGCCGGGCAGATGACTAAGGCTATTAAAAGCGCTGCCAGGAACGGGCCACTACCTTTTCTGAGAACCGTTTTTTTAGAAATTTTCATGTGTTTGACACCTTTTATCTGGAAAGCTAATGTTAAACTGAAATCTTGAAGAATTCAATGTTGCCAAGGCATATAGCTCTTCTTCTGTTGCTTGCGGCCCTGTCGTCGGCGCTTGCCGGCTGCGAGCGCGAGCCCCGGTACGGCCCTTTCGACCAGTGGTTGGTTGTCGGCCTGGAAGGCAATCCGACCAACCTCGATCCGAGGTTTTCCACCGATGCGTACTCCTCCCGCCTCGTGGGGGTTATCTATTCGAGCCTGGTACGGCTGGATGAGTCGGGGGCGCCCGTCGGCGACCTGGCGGAGAATTGGGAGACGCCCGACGAGGTTACTTATCGCTTTCACCTGAAAGGAGGAGTCACCTTTCACAACGGTTCCGAGCTAACCTGCGCCGACATAAAATACACTTACGATCTGTTGCGTGCCCCCGATTCGACCTCGCCCTACCGCAGCGACTTTCGGTTGGTGGAGAACGTCGTTTGCAACGATGAGCGCAATATCGAGATACGTCTCAGCCACCCATTTGCGCCTTTTATGATCGCTCTGACGGTGGGGATACTGCCTCGCGGCGTCGATCCCGCCACGCTTTCCGACCACCCCGTGGGATCGGGGCCGTTCAGATTCGTCGAGTGGGTACGCGAAGAAAGGATCGTGCTACGTCGCTTCGCCGGCTATCATGGAAAAAAGGCCCGTCTCGACGGCGTGACTTTCCGCGTGCTGCCCAACGGCGTGACGAGGGTGCTGGAGCTCGCGCACGGCGGAGTGGACCTCCTGCAAAACTCGATACCGCCCGAAGCGCTCGATCAACTTGCGCAAAAAAAAGGGATCGAAATGGAGCGCAGGCCGGGGATAAACTACAACTACCTCGGATTCAACCTCGACCACCCCGTTTTGAAGAACAGGCTTGTCCGCGAAGCGATAGCCCGTGCGATAGATCGCCAAGACATAATCAAGTACCTCTGGCGCGGTTCCGCCCGACCTGCCGGGAATCTGCTGTCGCCTTCCCATTGGGCTTATAACCCCGAAGTCGTCGCGTACCCTTATACGCCCGATATTGCGAAAAAGCTGCTGGATGACGCCGGGTACCCCGACCCGGACGGGCCGGGGCCGGACGTGCGATTCGGACTGACGTACAAGACGAGCACCAACCGCTTGCGAAGGCGAATAGCCGAAGTGATTAAAACTCAACTTGCGCAAGTCGGCATCGGCATAAAAGTAAGGAGTTATGAGTGGGGTACTTTTTACCGGGATATTAAAAGCGGTAATTTCGAGTTGTACTCCCTCGCATGGGTGGGCGTTGTGGAGCCGGACGGGGCGCGCCGGGAGGCGATGTCCGAGGAGAGGGGCGAGCTCTTCGGCGCGCAGATGGCCGAG
>CAZDAF010000342.1:0-4255 GCA_964503115.1 uncultured bacterium | reverse complement strand
ACAAAAAATAGTGTTGAAAAAAACTTCGAAAGGTACTTGCATAACGTCAAAAAAGAAGTTAGTCTAAAATATTCCGATTTTGGTAAAAGCTCTTTTTAACGCATTTCGCCATCATTGTGCGAATGAGCCATATTAACATTGTGGGGGTTATTTTCCGGCATACTGTTTACGGGTTATGGGCGAGGGATCGAAGTTGGAAATGAAAGGGGGAATTTATCCGTCTATTTCTTAAGGGTGAATAGTAAAGTCAAGTTACCTCCCTCTCCCACGAGAATGGCGGGTGAATATGAGCATAATAGGAAGCTAACACGGCTCGATCTTATAAAAACAGCGGGGATATCCTTATTTTTGAGAGAGGCGTTCCCACGTAATTAACTTATCAACTTTCATGGTGGTGAAATGACTACATTGAAAAATGCCGGAGTAATTGGAAAATTGCTAAACGATTTTCCTCCTCAAAGGTCGAACCTCATTCCCATGCTTCAGGCGATTCAAGGTCGCTTGGGCTATCTCTCGAAAGACGCTATCGAAAATGTGTCGGAGTATACGAGGGTGTCGGAGGCCGAGATATACGGCATGGCCAGTTTCTATACCCAATTTCGCTTCTCGCCCGCCGGCAAACACATGTTCACGATATGCCGGGGTACGGCATGCCACGTTCTCGGTAGCCAAAAGCTCGTCGATGAGATCGAGAATACACTGAACATCAAACCGGGCGGTACGACGCCGGACTTGCAGTTCAGTCTCGAGACGGTGGCGTGTTTCGGCTCATGCGCTCTCGCCCCCCTGGCAGTGGTTGACGGTAAGGTTTATGGGAGGATGACTTCCCAAAAAATCCGGCAGCTTGTCGAAAGCTTGCGAGACGACAAACCTGAAAAAACGCCAAAAGAAAAGAAAAAAAAGGCGGTAACCCCAAAGAAAGCTGCCGGGAAAAAAGCGGTCCCGAAAAAGCCCACTCGAAAAACCGCCGCTAAAACAAAAACGACGAAAAAGAAAACCGCTCCCAAGAAAAGCAAAGCTACTAAAAAATCCGCTGGAAGGAGGACCCGCTGATGAGTATCGCCGAGTTAAGAAATCGGGCCCTCGAGCAGTGGAGCAAGGTTGAAGAAAGCTCGAAACCGGTCATACGCATCGGGCGCGTTACGTGCGGTGACGCCGCCGGCGCAGGTGAAACACAAGAAGCACTCGATAGCCTGCTTAAAAAACATAAAATTAAAGCCTCCGTTATGCAGGTGGGTTGTATCGGCCTATGCTACGTGGAGCCTTTGGTTGATATCGCCAAGCCGAATATGCCTCGAGTAATGTACCATGAAGTTAACCCCAAAAAAATGGAGAAAATTGTTGAAAGCTACCTGCTAGGAGACGACCCTAGCCCCGATCTCGCATTGGGAACCATCGGCGAAAAAACCATCGATGGAATACCGCGTCTGTTTGACCTGCCGATGCTGAAGCCTCAGGTGCGCATCGCTCTGAAAAATTGCGGTCACATCGACCCCGAGAATTTTGACCATTACCTGGCCAACGACGGTATGGTGGGCTTCGAGAAGGCTTTGTCTATGAAGCCGGAGGAAGTTATCGAGGTCGTCCTTGATTCCGGCTTGCGCGGCAGAGGCGGCGCTGGGTTTCCGACCGGGCGGAAATGGGGGTTTGCGCGTTCGCCGAAAAGCGAAGTTAAATATTTGATTTGCAACGCCGACGAGGGAGACCCCGGCGCATTCATGGACAGGTCGCTTCTTGAAGGCGACCCGTTCGCTGTTCTCGAAGGGATGCTTATCGGCGCTTACGCCATCGGCGCGACGGAAGGCTACATATACGCCCGGGCCGAATATCCGCTGGCTATTAAGCGGCTGAAAACAGGCATCAAGGCTCTTGAAGATAACGGTCTGTTGGGCGATGATATAATGGGCTCCGGCTTCGATTTCCATATAAAGATCAAAGAAGGCGCCGGAGCTTTTGTTTGCGGCGAGGAAACGGCGCTGATCGCTTCCATTGAGGGGCGCCGCGGCATGCCTCGCACGAGACCGCCTTTCCCTGCCATCAGCGGCCTGTGGGGCAAACCAACAAACATTAACAATGTCGAAACACTCGGTAACGTTCCCGCCATATTACGCAATGGCGCCGATTGGTTTGCTCAATTCGGCACCGAAAAGAGTAAAGGCACCAAGACTTTTGCACTCGCCGGAAAAGTCAAGCGAACCGGGCTTATCGAGGTCCCACTGGGAATAACGCTAAATGATATTGTTTTCAAGGTAGGTGGCGGCATACTCGGCGACCGCGAATTCGCCGCTGCGCAGACCGGCGGCCCGTCGGGCGGTTGCATACCCGCCGAGTTGGGTGATACGCCGGTAGACTACGAAAACCTGGCTCGTGTCGGCTCCATAATGGGTTCCGGCGGAATGGTGGTGCTGGACGAGCGAACCTGTATGGTGGACCTTGCGCGCTACTTCCTTGCTTTCACCCAAAACGAATCCTGCGGAAAATGCGTTCCATGCCGTCTGGGCACCAAACAAATGCTGAGAATACTCGAAGATATATGCGCAGGTAACGGAAAAGAAGGAGATATACAACTTCTCGAAGAGATAGGTACCACCGTCAAGGTTGCCAGTCTTTGCGGTTTGGGTCAAACGGCTCCGAACCCCGTAGTGACCACTGTCAAGTATTTCCGCGACCAATATGAAGCGCACATCTACGACCATAAGTGCCCCGCCGGAGTTTGCAAAAACCTCGTAACCTATTTCATAGATGCGAAAAAATGCACCGGATGCGGTGCTTGTTTGAAACGCTGTCCGACAGATGCAATTACCGGCGAAAAGAAAAAACCGCATGTTATAGACGTCGAATTGTGCATACGATGCGGGTTGTGTTACGACCGGTGTAAGTTTGACGCGATAATCGTTAAATAAATTGTAGGAGAGACCGACTCATGGAAACAGCGCCTTTAAAGAGAGTAAACCTTACGATAAACGGTAAAGCTGTAGAGGCCGATTCCGACTGGACAGTACTCGATGCGGCGCGCAGCGCCGGGTTCCACATACCCACATTATGCAACCACGAAGACTTGCTCCCTTACGGCGCGTGTCGGCTTTGCGTGGTACAGATCGAAGGGATGCGCGGCATGCCACCCTCCTGCCTTATAAAGGTCGAGGACGGAATGGTGGTACAAACCGATACCGAAGAAGTCCGGGCGGTTAGAAAAGTTGTCGCGGAGATGCTGCTGGCCGACCATCCGGACGATTGCCTCTACTGCCCGAAGAACCTCAACTGCGAACTGCAGCGCATTGCCGAAGACCTGGGTATCCGCGAGCGACGGCTCAGACGCCTGACGCGCGATGCTCCGATAGACGAATCGAACCCATTTTTCGTTCGAGACTTAAACAAATGTGTACTCTGCGGTATATGCGTTCGCACCTGCGAAGAGATCACCGGCATTCACGCCATCGACCTCGTAAACCGAGGCTACGACACCGTCGTGTCTCCATTTATGACCGATGAGATTGCTCTTTCGAGGTGCCAATCTTGCGGTGAATGCGTGGTACGGTGTCCGACGGGCGCGCTGACATACAAAGAGGAATACAAGCCTGAGACCGAAGTGCGTAGCATCTGCCCGTATTGCGGCGTAGGATGCGGGTTGTCGCTTGGCGTTCGTAGCGGCCGCGTGATCAGCGTACGGGGTGATACCGAGAATATCGTAAACAAGGGAAAGTTATGCGTAAAAGGCCGGTTCGGCACACGTGAGTTCCTCGACCATGCCGAACGCCTGAAAAAGCCGCTTATACGCGAGGGCGATGATTTCCGGGAGGCGGAATGGGACGAAGCCTTGGATCTGGTGGCTGTGAAGTTCAATAAGTACAAAGGCAGCTTCGCGGCACTCTCCAGCGCCAAGTGTACAAATGAAGAAAATTACGTTTTCCAAAAATTCGTTCGCGCAGTGATGGGTACCAACAACGTCGATCACTGCGCTCGGCTCTGACACAGCTCCACGGTGGCCGGTCTGGCCGCCGCGTTCGGAAGCGGAGCAATGACCAATTCTATCGGCGATCTCGAAGAGTCCGACTGCCTGCTGTTGATTGGTACCAACACCACTGAGAACCATCCGGTAATCTCGTTCCGGCTGAAGCACGCTATTAAGTCCGGTACAAAACTTATCGTCGCCGACCCGAGAGAGATAGACATGGTGGAGTATGCGGATATATGGTTACAGCACAAGCCCGGTACCGACGTCGCTCTGATAAATGGAATGATGAACATCATCATT
>CAZDAF010000341.1:0-4275 GCA_964503115.1 uncultured bacterium | reverse complement strand
CTCATACAGGAACATCAATTTATCGTTGCCCTTGTCTTCCGGGAATGTGGGGACAAGTTTTTCCATGTGGCGAACATAATCTACCAGCTCTTTTGTCATAGGAACCAAATTGCTCAGTGGAACTTCAGAAGCGGGCCATTCGTCGACATCGGGATAATCGGTGAATTTCATAAAGGCTTTTGTCAGTTGACTTATATTTAACCCCGCTTCGTGCAGTTCATCCAGGATGGGACTATTCTCCGCATAGAGCTTCGCCGAGTATTCCTCCCATGCCCGACGCCTGACACGCTCGTCGTCCAGTTCGTCAAGCTCGTTGAAATCCATATCCACACCCGCTTCAATCGGGCGTTCCCTGAGCAGCCTTGCGCAAAACGAATGGATCGTGCCGATGAAGCATCTGTCCACTTTCGAGAGCGCGGCGGCCAAAAGTTTTCTTCGCGATTCATCGGCGCCAAGAACGGCTTTTTCCAACTCGACCCGGAACCGCCCACGAAGTTCGGCGGCGGCCTTGTGAGTAAAAGTCACCGCCGCCAGTCGGTCTATTTCGCACTTGCCTTCGGAGATCAGGGCGACCATACGACCTACCATTTCGGTGGTCTTGCCGGTGCCGGCGGCGGCCTCGACCAGGATCGTCCTGTCCAACTCATCGTGGATCAGATCGCGATCGCGTTTATCGGGCAGTTCAATATTATTTTCTCGTGCGGCCACGATCCCTCAGTTCTTTGAAATCCTCGAGTTCTTTATTATCTTCGTTTTGCATTTTTTTCTTGACTATGGCAGCAGCCTCTTTACCGTCTCCACATATGCAGCGATAGTCACAATATTTACAATCTTCTTCATTTTCCGTTGCCACAAAAGTTCCGCTACGCGCCAGATTACACAGCAGATTCAGCACATCGCCCACTTCGGATAACAGTTCGCGCACATCGTAAGACTTAATCAAACCGGGATTCTTCGAGCCGGGGAAAAAATATCCGAAATCAGTCACTTCAGCTTCAGAGGAGATTTTCTCCCTTAATCGAGCAGCGGCGATCATGACGTATAGCGCGTGTTGAATCACCCTGCCCTGGTGAAAAGGATAGTCCCTTTGTTCGTACTTGTGGGTGCTGCCCGTTTTGTAGTCCCATACGGAAAACTTCCGGGCGGCCTCATCACCGACTTGATCCACTCGATCTATCCGACCCTGCACTCGGATATTTTTCCCGATGGGCAAATTTATCAGCTCAGGCTCGGTCGTATCTATTCCGGTAATTTCACCCTCTGATTCCATGCCGATAGACGCTTCAAAAAACAACGGCTTGCTCGTCTTGCAAATCTCTTCCTGCTCCCTGAGAAATACACTCACATCACCTTTCATTTTATTGTATTGAGTTCGAAAGGCGTTCTCATTGGGTGAAGGATAAATTTCCGCGTATACGCCCACACACTGATCGAGAATTTCGCATAATCTTTTCTCGTCCCTCGAAAACACCGGAAGCTTGTCTTGCTTTTTCAGCTCGCTCATAAAGCGATGGAATACCTCATGCAACAAGTTTCCGTAATTCAAATGATCCAACCATATCGTATTATCGATAGTCAGGTCTTCGGGCAAATCTATGCGAAGCACGTATCTGAAAAAATATCTCAGCGGACATTCACCCAACGTCTTCAACCTTGACGATGACATTATGGGCCCGTCCGGAGATGTCGGATCGACGTCACTGCCCACATCGGTCACCTTGCCGTCGTACATGCCGAACTCGTCACCGGCCCGATGGTGCGCGGCAATTTGCCCCTGCCGCAGATGCGGAAAATGCTCCCGGAGCAATTCTTCCGGCTGCTCGATCTCCTCCGGCCCGCACATCCTCCACAACCACCATTCGGCTTCATCCAGACACTTCTCGATTTTATCCGGAGCAAATGAAGCGGGAGGAGGCAGCCAATTCGTCAAATCACCCAACTGCCCTTCCCTGTCCCTGTTTTCCGACAAAATACGATACGCGGCCAGGACGACCGGGGCGGGGTACATATCACGGTCATCAGACAAGTTCCGGCAGCAGTAGCTCAACGTAATATTGCCACGCAGACGAGCAAGGAGCTTTGCAAAATCACCAACTTTCTTCTCAAGGCGCCGGCCGGCGGTATCAAGACCCGGCGACAATTTCTTTCGCTCCCTGTCCAGCAGCAGCGGATCCTGCAAGCCCGCCCCGGGAAAACGGCTGTCATCAAGACCCACAATGAACGTATAAGGTCGTCCCGAATGACCGCCGGAATATATGTTCGATACGTGAATACATCCCGGCCTGGGGCCTTCGCCTATGACTCGAACGTTTTTCGGCAATAACGAAAGCCATTCCCACACATCCAGACTCAAGTTATCATCTTTTTCATGTTCGAGGCAGGAAATCAAATTTTTTATGTCGCGCAAGAATGCATGGCTTGAGTAATTATCCATTTCATTTACGTTGCGTGCAAATTTCTCGACAAACCGAATCGACTTCTCAAGCAATTCCCTTCTGTCCGCCTTTTCGCCCGGTGTTATCTCCAACAACTTTTCGACAAGTTCACGCAACAATACCGTGCCATCAAGGCGCTTTTGTGCATTTGAAACTTTTTCACTTGCATGTTCAATGTCTTCATTGCGCGAATGTCCCTTTTGAACGATTTTCTTCTCGAGTTTGACGATTTGCTTATCCAGCTTATCGAGATAGCGCTCGCGCCCCCAACCTATCCCAACGGCCCTCAGGAGATTTGCCGACTCGAAGAAATCTAATCGCTCGTCATCGCCGGGTACTCCGATAAGCCCGTCCTGAATCATTCTCACCAGTATCGCCTGAGGATAATCTTCTCTAATCCAATTCAGCCATGCCGCCAAAGCTCGGCCGGGACGCGAATATCGTGTGGGAATTCCCTCGGCGAATGTTACGGGCGGATCCTTCTCTTTTCTTTCATCGCCGCTTCGAAACCTGCCTGCAATTTCATATATCAGTGGGACATACGTATCCGCATCGGTATGAATTATTTCCACCTTATCGAGGCTGTAACCGTTAGCCACACATCGGCGCAGTACTTCGCGAATTTCGTTGGCTTCACCCACCGCCCGAAAGATACCGGCAGTGCCGTCCTGACGCGGTTGGGGCGCTTCCGACGGCCTGGGCACCCAACGCAACAGCAAAGCGTCCGTCTCGACTTCGCCGGAATCCGAAAAATCGCACGGACAATCGACTGCGAGATACTTCAACCGTTCGGAGGGCAATACGTCCAATAAGGCTTTTTCCATCGAGGCACATTCAATATCCTCCGGCATCAACACAACCACTCCCTCGCCCAAGGCCCCGTCACTTCCGCTGACTACCGATATGGCCATGCGCAAAACATCGGCGTAATCCACCGACCGGCGGGCCTTAAGAGCCTCAACATACTCCTCCAATATCGCCGCCAGCTCCTCACCTTTCTCGGGCGCCTCGAATTCGCTCGAATCCATCTGCCGCGCATCAAGACCGGCCAATCGAATATCGTCGATGGTGTTGAAAATCGTTTCGGGAAGCCGAAGGCCGAGCTGTGGCTCCGGCAGGTATCCCTTCCCGGAGACGCGCAATTTGCTCCATATCCGGTCGATGAGAACTATGGCGGCCCGGCTCGAAATAAAACCCACGCCTTTGCGCGACATTTCAGAAGACGCCAAATCCAGCGCAAAGCGCTTGAGCGTTTTGATACGAACGTTTACCGTCGCCTGCCCGCTACGCGCGACCGAATCGAGCCATTGATAACCCACCCGCAAGGACGGCGAAATAAGCCATTTCTCATCAAGGAGGCGCTCCCGGCAAATTCGCGACAAGTCTCTTATAAAAAGGTTCATAGCTCAAATAACGTCACTACAGGATTCCAGGGCCGGTAGCGTCGGTGTTGACCTGTAATATTTCTCCGAACAATCCCGCCGTTTCCTCCATGACGCTTATGCCCGCGCCGGAAGCGCCGGCAAACGTAGTAAATATGATATTATCACAAAATGACAGATGCGGTCATTACAACAGAAGGTATTTAGACATTTCCCGCAAATTATTACTATTAGCCGCAATATTTAATCAATATTAGGCAGAGGCTCCAATGTAATAAAAGGGTGTTTCTTTCCTTTCCCTCCCCATGCAGTAAAAACAGCCATTTCTACATCCCTAGCCCTCCAATTCATATTTGTCATTTTACTTAATTTTTTTGCTGTATTTTGGCACCATTTTATCCATTTAAGATAGAAATCGAAATCACTCATAGTAAGGACATTGCTGCCATTATTAGGAT
>CAZDAF010000340.1:0-4294 GCA_964503115.1 uncultured bacterium | reverse complement strand
CTGTAGTCCTCCGGACTACCCACCCATTCCACTATGTGAAATGGGTGGGCCACCCGCCGCTTGTGGAGGGTTTCGATGAGCGTCTGAGTAAAGGCGTGATGCCGGTCCCGCTCATGTTCTTCTCGACGCCCGGTTCCGCTTACTGGGGATTCCGCGCGCCCACAGCGGACTGGCTCGTCGAAGCGTCGGATAAAATGGTAGACAGTATAATGAAACACACGCCCAAATTCATTCAAGCGGCCACGTCGGACAAAGGAGGCGGTATGCCCCGAGTTAGCCGTTCCGGCCAGTCGTCATCGTACCTGACGATAGTCTACGACGAACTGCAAAGACGCATTCAGGAAATAGGGAGTATTTTATCTAAACAGAAGGAGTGAAGCGACTATAAAACACGTCAAAATTGTGGAGGAGTTTAAAAAGGTTTTGGGGTATGTTAGTTGATAATATGGGGTATTGGTCGGTAAAGCAGCGGACTGAAAATCGCAGTTGGCCGGGACGACTAATTATTGGTGGCTATTCCTCCTCGATCACGAACTCTTCTTGATAGCGTTCGGGACGGATAAACAGGGCGAGCACCGCAGAGATGAGCAACCCAAAGATGCAAAGGATGAACATCCACTCGTAACTGCCTGTCTCGTCAAAGATTTTACCCCCTACAGGGATACCGACGATTATACCTATGGCGAATCCGCTCATAACAAGTCCCATTATCTTACTGAAATGCAGCTCACCGAAGCAGCGGCTGACCAGTACCGGGAAAACGACGGCAAATCCACCGAGACCAACTCCATAAGGCGCTGTATATAACCAGAGAACGTTTGGGTCGCGCACGCCCTCTCGGACGATAACCAGTTCGAGGATGACAGGTCCGATGGCACTTAAGATAACAGCTATTGCCGAGAGCAGCGCCGGGTTGTACCGGTCAGCCAACCAACCGAACAGAAGGCGTCCTATTATACTGAAACCGACAGCCAGTCCATAAAAGAAAGCCGCCTGTTGGGAAGAGAATTCGGCCTCCTGTTCCGCGAATGGAACGAAGTGGAAGTTCATCGCAGATACGCCTATGAGCTGCAACACGAAGATGCTGAACAGCAGCCAGAAAGCCGACGAGGCGACGGCGCGTTTAACGCTCAGCCCGCGCGCCGCTGAGGTGCTTTTTCCACCGACTTTCTCACCAAGCGCCGCACCGTCGGGCAGCAGGCCGAGGTCCGATGGCTTGGTCCGGATGAAAAATGCTATCAGGGGAATGACAACCAACCATAAGATGATGCACGCTGATGCCCACGTGAGTCGCCACCCGAATTGTCTTATAAGAAACTCGTTAAACGGTGGCAAAAGGAAACCGCCGCATCCAATGCCCAGCATTGTCAACGCCATGGCACGGCCCCTGTATTTATCAAACCAATTAGTGACGAGCGTCTGTGCGGGCACGAGAGTGGTGCCGGCAACGACAAAGCCGGCCAGCAGGTTTATCGCATACAGCATCCAGAGGTTGAGCAGGGCGGCAAATCCCAGGTTGACCAAACTTGCGAGCACTGCGGCAATTAGCATAGTCTTGCGGGCGCCAAAGCGTGCTATCAACACGCCAACCAGCGGACCGGAAAAGCCGAAAACAACGGCCCATACCGCTGCGGAGCCGGAGATTTGCGTCATACTCCATCCAAACTCCTTCTGCATCGGCCCTATGAATACGGGGAAAACGTAGAAACCGGCGCCGGCGGTGAAAAACAGGATTGTAAACAACGCCCCCACCAACCGCCAGCCGTAGAATAACTCGGTGTCATTTCCCCCGTTACTCATGGAACTCTCCATCGGCGCGTCAATCTGACCGCCGGCGTGAAGCAGAACGGGCTTGCCGTGTTTGTGCCAGGCGCTTGAGTTCTTTTAGCTCGTTCGGTGTTGCGTATCTCCATGCGCTCTGGGGCAGGGCTCCTAACTTCAACGGCCCCATAGCCACTCTCTGTATGCTCAATGCCGGATGACGTACGGCCATGCACATGCGCTTGATCTGCCGGTTGCGACCCTCGCGAATGATGAACTTCAGCCACGTATTGGCAGTAGTCGGTCTTCCCCGGCGCCGCACCTCCGTCCGCTCGACTTTGGCTGGCAAAGTCTTCGATCCGCCATCAAGTCGCACTCCCCGCCGCAGTTTCGATAAATCCTTCTCGTCGGGTCGCCCCTTTACCTTGACGAGATACGTCCTTGGCGTTTTGAAAGACGGATGGGTGAGAGCCATGGCGGCGTCGCCGTCGTTGGTGAGAAGTATCAAGCCACTCGCATTGTAATCCAGTCGACCGACGGGGTACAGCGGTATCTTCGTTCGTGGCAACATATCAATGACCGTAGGGCGCTTTTGAGGGTCTTGCCTCGAGCTTACCACCCCCGGCGGTTTGTGAAGAATAACGTATCTTAATTCCTTCGGGCGTACCTTTTTCCCGTCAACTGCAATAGAGTCGCGAATCGGATCAACGCGAGTCCCGAGTTTTCTCACTACTTCGCCGTTTACCCTGACCCGGCCTTCAAGTATCAACTCTTCGGCTTTGCGCCTCGAAGACACTCCCGCCTGAGAAAGGAACTTCTGTAATCTTACCGGGTGGGTATCGTGTTTATCCGGATCGTTTTTTGGGGAAGACATAGTTAGTCTTCCGGTTCTTCTTGTGGTTTTTCGGGCGGTTCCTCCGAAGTTTCTTCCCGGTCATCGCCGGCACGAGGCTCTTCTGCCGTATCTTCGGTTTCTCCGCCGGACTCCCTTCCCGGAGCCTCATCCGCGATGTATTCTTCAGCGGCATCGCCCAACTCTTGTATTTCCTTGAGGTTGGGCATCTCCGAGAGGCTTTTTAATCCGAAAAACTCTAGGAATCTCTCGGTCGTAGCGTAAAGAGCGGGCCTTCCCGGCGCGTCCTGGCGGCCCACGATACGCAAAAGGTCGCGCTCGAGCAACGTCTTGAGCACTCCGCCCGAATCCACGCCCCTTATTTTCTCGATTTCAGCCCGCACGACAGGCTGACGATATGCCACAATCGCCATTGTTTCGAGCGCCGCGCGGGTAAGCTTCTGGGGCCTGCCTTCGAACAGTTTCGATACATACTTGCCGCTTTCGGGAGGAGTGCGGAATTGGTACCCGCCCGCCACTTCATGCAAAATCAATCCGCGTTTTTGCTCGATGCAATCGCGCTCGATTTGGGCAATAGCTTCCTTGATCTCATTGCGCCCCGCCCTGCCGACAACTTGGTCGAGACGTTTGAGGCTAATGGGGTCCTCGCTCACGAAAATCAAGCTCTCCAACACCATTTTTAAAATATCACGATCCATAAGCATTCCTCAGACGTAATCGTCATTTATAAAATCATCGCCCGCGCGGTCTTCGAGGTCCGCAATAAGGAACAACCTGATCCTTCCAGCCAACTCCGGCTGGTGCACTTTCATCACACTCAACCGCACCATTTCGAGAATGGCGAGGAAGGTCACTATAAGCTCCCGGCGGGCCGTTTTCCCCTCGAAAAGTTCTTCGAAGGTCACGCTATCCGTTCCCTTTAGTTTATCCATAAGTTCGAGAATCCGCTCTCGCACGCTTATCCTGTCCACCAATATTTGTACTTCGTCCGGTTCCGCCTTTTCGAGCACCTTTTGAAACGCCTCGACGAGTTGAAACAAACTCACCTGGGCCAGCGATTCGCCGGGTATTTCTATCCAATCGCGTGCGGTCGCTCCTCGAACGAACACGTCTCTGCCTAACAGGTCTCGATCCCGCAACGACTCCGCCGCTTCCTTGAATTTCTGATACTCGATAAGTCTTCTGACCAGCTCGTCCCTCGGATCGGGCCCTTCTTCTTCCTCCTCGATCTCCGGTTTTGGAAGAAGCATCCGGCTCTTTATGTGCATCAATTCCGATGCCAGTACCAGAAATTCGCCCGCGACGTCGAGGTTAAGCGCCTTCATCATTTCGATATACTCGATATATTGCTGCGTGATGAGCGCTATTGGAATATCGTAGATATCTATCTCGTTTTTTTTGATGAGATGCAGCAGGAGGTCCATCGGGCCTTCGAAGACCTCGAGCATGACGCGATAGGAATCACTCTCTTCCAACGCAACCCCCTTTCAAAGCACCTGAAAATTCATGGCATCGAGCACTATATCCATCGTCTCGCGAGCGAAACTTCTTGCAGATTCATTTCCAGCGTGCAACACATCGACGACGTAATCCGGTTTTGAATTTATTTCAGCACGGCGGTTTTGTATCGGCTCGAGAGCTTCGTAGATGCGCGGCAACAGTTTGCGCTTGCAATCGATG
>CAZDAF010000339.1:0-4308 GCA_964503115.1 uncultured bacterium | reverse complement strand
CAGGAATATGACGTCGATGAAAGGTTGGAAAAAGAGGAGGCTTCCGACGACTCTACCGGCGAGTTGAAACGGGCGTCTTTCGATATGGATATGTATCGTGAGAAAGAAAGCGATGGGCCGTCGAAAATAGACATGGTGTTTCAGGAGATAACTTCGGAGATTCGATCCTTCCGCCTGGATGGCGGGAAGAAAAAACGCAAAAAGAGGTAGCCGTCATGAGCCCCGAAGATCGGAATGAAAAGGATCAGATCGAACAACTCGAGCAATTGCGCCGGCAGGCTTATAACGACCCGGATTGCACCACCGTTGACGGAGCATCGAAGGCCAGAGAGCTTACGCTCCCGTTGGGCAAGAAGCTCGAGCTCAATATCATCGAGGGACCGCAAAAAGGTATGGGGTACTTGTTCCCGAAGGGCAACTTGACTATAGGCCGAGCCCCGGAAGCTGACCTCACGATAGAGGACGACAAGATAAGTCGAAAACATGCGGTTATCGAGGCGTTTTCTCGCGATCAGATATTTATATCGGACCTCGCAAGCACAAACGGCACATTTATCAACGGGATGAGGGTAAGATCTCTAAAACTCAAGGACGGCGATGAAATAAAAGTAGGCCGTTCCGTGATGAAATTTACCTCCCGGGACGTAGAGAGCTGATTTTCTCCCATGGAACTTGTCGATAAGATGTTCGAGGGAGACATAAGGTCCCTCGCCAGGCTGATAACCCTTGTCGAAAACCGATCAAAAGACCTTCCTGCGATAATGAAGGCGATTCACTCACGCATGGGCAACGCCTACGTTGTGGGAATCACAGGCCCGCCGGGCGCCGGTAAAAGCACCGCCGCAGACATACTGATTGAATTATGGAGGAAAGGGGGATCGGATGTCGGCGCAGTGCTATGCGACCCATCGAGTCCATTCACCGGCGGAGCCATATTGGGCGACCGCATACGGATGAGCCGCCATTTCCTCGATCCAGGCGTGTACATGAGAAGTCTGGGGAGCCGTGGAAACCAGGGGGGATTGTCGAGATCGACGAAGGAAGTAGTGCATCTCATCGATGCTTTCGGAGTGGATTGGGTTGTTGTGGAGACCGTTGGTGTAGGCCAGACCGAGCTCGACATCATGGGAGTGGCGGATACGGTGGTGGTAATAGTCGGCCCCGAATCGGGCGATGCCATACAAACCATGAAAGCGGGTTTGATGGAAATCGCCGATATTTTCGTCGTTAACAAAGCGGACAGGGCCGGCGCGCAGCGAATGGCCGCGGAAATTAGAGCAACGCTCGAAATGCGTGATGCAGAATCGGGGAAGTGGAACCCGCCGGTTTTGTTAACGGTCGCTTCTTCGGGAGAAGGAATCGAGGATGTTAACGAAGCTATTTTAAAACATCGGAAATACCGGAAAACATCCGGCGACGCCGGGAGAAAGCTGATTAGGCGCTCGGAACTTATCGAGGTGGTGCAGGAATTTTTCAGGTCGAAACTCGAAGACGCACTCGAATCCAAGCCCTTATGTGATTATCTTAAAAAAGTGGAGAATGGCGAGATCAGTCCCTACGAAGTTCTGGAATTACTGTTAAATGATGGCGCCATAGCCGATCTGTTCGGGAACGATAAAAACGGTCGCTTTTTGTAATCCGTTGTCATATTTTGTCACTTTCACCTTTTTTATCCGCTACGTTCGAGTGTGGTTTTGAATGTTTCATATACCTCTTGCCCGAAGAAAACGAAAGTGATCCCCTCTTGAATTTGGGGAAAACGTGCTTATAATCATGGCATATTGGCACTCTCTTGGGTCGAGTGCCATTTATTCCCTGTGCAAAGAATTGTAGCATCGCCAAGCCCGTTTTGGGTCGGGTTACATTTTATTTAAGGAGGTGGAGTATCGATGAAGCTTAAACCTATGCATGACCGAGTATTGGTGAAACGTCTCGAGAAAGAGGAGAAAACCAAGGGGGGTATCTATATACCCGACAGCGCCAAGGAAGCGCCGGCGGAAGGGAAAGTGGTGGCCGTCGGTGAAGGTAAGATCATGGATGACGGTTCGGTGAAGAAACTTGACGTCAAGGTCGGCAATCGCGTTATTTTCGCAAAGTACGCCGGCACCGAGGTTACTGTCGAGGATGAGGAATATCTCATCATGCGCGAGGAAGAAATACTCGGCGTGGTGACCCAATAATTATTACGGACATTGAAGGAGGTCGATAAAAATGGCTGCCAAGGAAATAAAATTTTCGGAAGACGCCAGAAGGAAAATACTGATCGGGGTTAATACCCTTGCGGATGCTGTCAAGGTAACACTTGGTCCGAAAGGTCGTAACGTTATAATCGAAAAGACTTTCGGTTCACCTACCGTCACCAAGGACGGCGTAACCGTGGCCAAGGAAATCGATGTCGATGACAAGTTCGAGAACATGGGCGCGCAGATGGTTCGCGAGGTCGCCAGTAAGACCAGCGACGATGCGGGAGACGGCACCACTACCGCGACGGTGCTGGCTCAGAAAGTATACACCGAAGGGGCGAAACTCGTCGCGGCGGGATCGAGCCCGATGGAACTCAAGCGTGGCATCGACAGCGCCGTCGAAACCGTGGTAAACGAACTGAGGAAATTATCGAAGCCCACCAAGGACCGCGAGGAAATAGCGCAAGTCGGCACCATCAGCGCAAATAACGATCGCATGATCGGCGATCTTATCGCAGAGGCCATGGACAAGGTCGGCAAGGAAGGCGTTATAACCGTCGAGGAAGCCAAGAGCATGGATACCAGCCTCGATGTGGTCGAGGGTATGCAGTTCGACCGTGGATACCTGTCTCCCTATTTCATTACCGATCCCGACCGGATGGAGATCGTGCTCGAGGAACCTTATTTGTTGTTGTTCGAAAAGAAAATCTCCAACATGAAGGACTTGCTGCCGGTGCTCGAAAAGATCGCCCAGAGCGGCAAGGCTTTGATGGTGTTGGCTGAAGACATCGAGGGTGAGGCTCTGGCGACCTTGGTGGTCAACAAGCTTAAAGGAGTGCTTAAGATCGCCGCCGTGAAGGCTCCCGGTTTCGGCGAGCGCCGCAAGGCCATGTTGCAGGACATCGCTATTCTCACCGGCGGTCAGCTCATCGCCGAAGAACTGGGCCACAAGCTGGAAAACGTCGCAATAGAGGACCTCGGGCAGGCGAAGCGAATCGTTGTTGACAAGGACAATACCACTATCGTCGAGGGATTCGGGAAAAAGGCCGACATTGCGGGTCGCATCAAACAGATGCGGGCTCAAATCGAGGAAACTACCAGCGACTACGACCGCGAGAAGCTCCAGGAGCGACTGGCGAAATTAGTAGGTGGCGTTGCTGTGATAAAGGTCGGCGCGGCTACTGAAACGGAGATGAAAGAGAGGAAAGCCCGCGTCGAGGACGCTTTGAACGCCACCAGGGCCGCTGTCGAGGAAGGAATTGTCCCGGGCGGTGGAGTAGCGTACCTCAGGGCGCTGGGTTCGCTTAAAAAGCTCAAACTCGAGGGCGATCAGCAGTTCGGCGCCAACATCGTCATGCGCGCTCTCGAAGAACCGCTCAGATGGATAGCTCAAAACGCAGGGCATGACGGGTCCATCGTGGTGGACAAGGTAGGGTCCGGCAAGGGCGCTTTCGGTTTCAACGCGGCGGATGAGAAATATGAAGACCTCTTGAAAGCCGGCATTATCGATCCGACCAAGGTGGCGCGTACGGCGCTTCTGAACGCAGCGAGCGTGGCGGGTCTGCTTATAACCACCGAAGCGATGGTCGCCGAAAAACCCAAGGAAAAAGAAGATATGCCGCCCATGCCGGGAGGCGGATACGGCGATATGTATTAACCCGTTACAATCACCAAAAGCAACAAAGGAAGTGCTTGCGCGAGCACTTCCTTTTTTAATGCTGTGCCGGGCATGGCACGTGGCGCGTAAACGCCATCCGGTCAAGCATGGTGCCATAACCGGTGACTTGGGAGTGCAAGCCCGGCAGCGGGAACTGTTAGTAACGCCTTCGGCGTCACAAGGGCGTCCATCGTGAGGTGGAGTTTGAAGGAAACCGCAGGCAAAACGTCGGCTCAACGAACAGGAATCGCATATGAGGCCCGGGTGAGGAAACAATTGTCTCTGAAGCCCGATAGCTGCACGGAACGCGGGTGGGGGTATATGCGGCGGGTATAAACGTGAAGGTCGTGTGTCTTACCTTGGGAGGTCTGTCCACCTATTCAGTACGGGATTACCGATAAGGCTGGGCGCCAATATGGCGATGGACATTGAGGTGTACAAGAGCAAGGGCCGGTCAGGAACCGCTGT
>CAZDAF010000338.1:0-4321 GCA_964503115.1 uncultured bacterium | reverse complement strand
TGTGCTTCGCACCCACCTAGTAACGCCTTCGGCGTCACAAGGTGGGGTACCCGGTTTTACGTCTCATGGTTTACCCTGCCTTTAGTGTCCTCTCCTGATAACCGGGTTGGACATGCGACCATAATAGGTGGAATGAAGTACCTGCCACACCCGTGCGCTGTAGATAAATAGTGGTTTCGTCTTTCTTGTAAAGCGAGGTTAAAAACGTAAACGGCAGGCAGCGAACGCCGCCGAAAAGCAATAATAAAGCAACCGGCACAAAGGCTAAAACACCCCTTTTTATTCTCGATGACATTCTATACCTCACATACGTATCCTTCCCGACGATAATAAGCGAATAATATCATTTTGGCGTATCATTTACAATATTTTTTACAGATTTAGGCGTATTTTCGGGGTTGAGTGGTCAGGATGAGTTGCTGGTTTGCCTCAGCGCGGAGGAAGTGAGAAACTTCCCGGGGAAAGAGCTCATTTGCGCGCGGGCATCAGGTAGGCTATAAATATGGAGAAATAATTCGTTGCGGAAACACGGTGTGTTTTTGGAACTGGAAACAAGACTACATGCGATGAACAATCCGGGTGTGATGTAATTACTCGAATGCGGCTCGGTATTATTCATTAAAATCAATGGTTTAAGGAGAAATTATGGCTACTCTCAAGCTGCGTGAAAAGGGCATGTCGCGGGAAGAATTGATGTCGAAGATGCGTGATTTCCGGGTTGAAGATAAGGACTGGAAAGGCGCCAGGGCGTTCAGCCTGGTTTATTACGCGGAGGAGGAAACCACCGAGATGCTCAAGGAAGCCTACGGCATGTTTTTCTCCGAAAATGCTTTGAACCCGATGGCTTTTCCGAGCCTTAAGAATTTCGAGGCCGAGGTAATAGCCATGACGGCGGATTTGCTTGGCGGCGGTCCTGACGCCGTCGGCAATATGACATCCGGCGGCACCGAAAGCATCATTCTGGGCGTCGCAGCGGCTCGGGAACGCGCTCGCGCCGAAAAGCCTCACATAACCGAGCCGGAGATGGCTCTTCCGGTAACCGCACACGCTTCTTTCTGGAAAGCGGCTCATTATCTCGACGTAAAGGTCGTTTCCGTACCTTTTGGGTCCGATTACCGCACCGACGTGGAGGCCGCCCGAGCCGCAGTGAACGACAACACCATCCTTATGGTGGGTTCCGCGCCATGCTATCCCTACGGGGTGATCGATCCCATACCCGATCTTGCCGCCATCGCGCTCGAACGAAACATCAATTTCCACGTCGATTCCTGCCTGGGCGGGTTTATGCTGCCGTTTTTGAAGCGTCTCGGCCACGATATACCCCCATTCGATTTCGGCGTGCCGGGCGTTACGTCCATCTCGGCGGACATCCATAAATACGGCTACAGCGCCAAGGGCGCTTCGACAATAACTTACCGTGATTCAAATTACAGGAAGCACCAGTTTTTCGTCCACACCGACTGGCCCGGCGGGATATACGCTTCGCCCACGATGACCGGCACGAGGCCGGGGGGCGGCATCGCCGCCGCCTGGGCCGCGATGAATTATCTCGGGGCTCACGGATATGAGCGACTGGCGTCCACCGCCATGGAGACGGCGAAAAAGTTGATGGACGGTATCAACTCCATACCGGGGCTTGCGGTCATGGGCGAGCCGGATATGAGTGTTTTCGCTTTCGATTCCGACGCCGTGAATACCTATATGCTGGGAGACGCCCTGGAAGAGCGCGGGTGGCATATAGACCGCTTGCAGTCGCCTCCTGCGTTGCATCTGATCGTCATGCCGTCGCATGCGACAATAGTCGATACGTTCATCGATGACCTTTCAAAAGCAACGGCCCAACTGGCGGCACAGGGAAAGACCGAAGCGACGGGTATGGCCGCCATGTATGGAATGATAGGCACTATGCCCGACCGCGATGCGGCGAATGATATCGTTTTGAGTTATCTGGACGACCTGTTCAAATATAAGTAGCCGATCTTGGGAACTGTTACTGCGAGCAGGGGGCTTAACCCGGATTATTCATAAACTTATGGTAAAAAGATGTAAGTATCTGTAAATGCACAATATCTGAGGCAATGCCAAAAAACAGAGTGTAATCAGCGAAGCCGTTAATCCTGAGGAGCCCGTAAGGGCGTCTCGAAGGGTGACGGCTGAGCGGCCCACGCCCTTCGAGACATCCCGCCTTCGGCGGAATTCCTCAGGAACGCGGGCCAAAGTAATCCATGAATAATCCGGCTTAAAAGCGTGTACGAAAAGTCCTATGGTTGTCATTCCGAGTCCCGTACGGGACGAAGAATCTCAAGTATCCGAAATTGTTGAGATTTTTTACTCCGCTCCGCTCCGTTCAGAATGACAGCAGGTGTCTTGCCGGGGTTTTCGTACACGCTCTAAGTCCCTTGTCTGTGGAGATTTTGGTTTGACTTTTGAGTCGGGGAGAGCTAGGCTATAGACTGTGGAAAAAATCGAATAGGAGGCTAACAATGAGCGATGATGTTTACAAAAGGCTTAGTGAGTTTCTGGATAAAATGCCGGGGGGATTCCCGTCCACCGAAAGCGGTGTTGAAATCAAGATTCTGAAAAGGTTTTTTACGCCCGAGGAGGCGGAGCTGGAGTTGCATTTGACTCCCATGCCCGAGTCGGCAAGCGCTATAGCCGAGCGTGCGGGGATGGATGAATCGAAAGCTGCCGAAATGCTCGATAGCATGGCGAAACAGGGCAGCATCATGCGGGTCAAGACTGAGGCCGCAACGCTTTACCTGGCTATTTCCTTCGTGGTCGGCATTTACGAGTTTCACCTGAACAGTATCGACCGGGAGCTTGCCGAGTTGATGGAGGAATACCTTCCTTACCTCGGCATGGTTTGGACATCGGTCAAGACCAAGCAACTCCGTGTAGTGCCGGTAACGTCGGCATTAGAGGGAAGCCCCGCCGTAGCGCCCTACAACCAGCTTCGGGAGATGGTGAAAACCCAGGAAATCGCTTCCGTGGCGGACTGTATATGCCGCAAGGAGCAGGCGCTTATGGGCAACAAATGCGACAAGCCGCAAGACCTGTGCTTCCAGTTCGGAATGGCCGCCGAATATTACATCGAAAATGACATGGCAAGACAGATCAGCATAGATGAGGCCCTGAAACTGCTCGATGTTGCGGAGGAAAATGCGTTGGTGCCTTCGATAACCAACGCAAAGAATATGGTTAACATCTGTTGCTGTTGCGGCTGCTGCTGCGGGATTTTGCGTGGTATGAAGTTATTGCCCCGGCCGGCGGATCATGTCGTATCGAGCTATCAGGCGAAAATAGACCCCGAACTTTGCTCCGCGTGCGAAACCTGCATCGAGCGATGCCAGGTGGACGCAATTATAGAAAACGGCGATGTCATGGAAGTTGACCTTGCCAGATGCATCGGTTGCGGCCTTTGCGTTTCGACATGCCCGGATGAAGCTATCAGCATGGTGGCAAAGCCCGACGCCGAGATCCCACCGGACAACATCGTAACCATGATGATGCAAATCGCCAAAGAGCGTGGGCTGACGTGAGAGGCGGCATTTTCCCCGAAAACAAATTAAAATCGACAGTTATGCCCTTGACCTTTTGTACTTGATTTAGTACAATGAGTAGAGGTGAAGGGTTTTTAAGCGTGGATATACTTTCCAATGATTGGGTCAAGTCGTAAAGGGATGTCCGCGAATTGAATATTAGTGGAAGCTAAGAAAGGGGTGCGGATGTCAATGCCAAGGGAGGCAAGGCGCCTGCCGGTTCTCTTACCGTGCTGCACCTTCTGGCCATGGGGTGCGAATATGGAGACGTAGTGCCGATCGCAGAGATTCTTATAGCCAAGGAAGCGAATGTTAACGCCCGGGCCGGTGTTTTAGGTAAACCACTCAAATGGGCGAAAAAATGCGATGATAAAAGACTGTACAATCTCCTCCGCCGACACGGAGCGAAATAGATAGCTCCCGTAGCGAAAGCTAAAAATATCAATAAAAACAAGGGTTTAACTGCATTTTCCTCTTTACTTTTTTCTGCCTTTGTGCTACGACAATACTTGAAAATCAGGCACTTACAAGTGTGGCCCATCAAGGAGGGAACAAAGCGGATTCCAGGCATAAAATGGTAGCCAGTATTCTTTTGATATAAATTAGCAAGTTCGATCGTTGACAACATGGTTTTGAAAGGGCATTATAGAACTTCGCCGAGCGGCTGGGCGCGCGTTAGCCCTCATCCGGTCGGTGAATTTGTGTGATGGTCGATACCGGCGCGGACATGCGCAGTTGATTGGACTGGAGTATTGATGGACACGGACACATCCGGACGCTTT
>CAZDAF010000337.1:0-4338 GCA_964503115.1 uncultured bacterium | reverse complement strand
GCGAACGTGCTTATGCAGAAACGTCTTTGCCACGGCGCGCCGTTTTACGTGCTCGGGCCGCTCGTGACGGATATCGCCCCCGGTTACGATGACATCACCGGGGCCATAGGCGGCGCGCTCGCCGCTTGGGCCGGAGCGGATTACCTCTGCTACGTCACTCCAAGCGAACACCTGCGCCTGCCCGACGTCGAGGATGTACGCAGGGGAGTTATCGCCAGTGTCATCGCCGCCCATGCCGCCGACCTGGCGCGGCGAAGGCCGGGGTTCTTCGAACGCGATCTCGCTATGGCTCGAGCTCGAAAGGAGTTGAATTGGGAAGAGCAAATACGCCTGAGTATCGACCCTGAAAGGGCGAAAAAATTGCACGACAGCCGCCCAAGCGATTCCGATGACGCATGTAGCATGTGCGGTGAATTCTGCGCGATAAAAATGATAAAGAAAAAAGCAAAGGTATAAACCCGAATGCATTTCGATATTTTAATCAAAAAGGGGCTCCTGGCCGACGGGTCGGGAGCCTCTCTTTATGAAGCGGACATCGGGATCGCCGGAGATCGAATCGCTCGGATCGGCGATCTTGCGGGCAAAAAAGCGGTCGAGGAAATCGACGCACGCGGAATGGTGGTTGCCCCGGGATTTGTGGACATACACGGCCATTCCGACTACTTCATACTTATCGAGCCTTCCGCGCCAAACAAGCTCCTCCAGGGGGTAACAACCGAAATAGGCGGAAATTGCGGATACGGTGCCGCGCCCGTCTCCGACGATCTGAACGCCGAGAGATCCGTAAACCTCGAAAGAAATTTCGACCTGCGGCCTGATTGGAAAACGCTCAGCGAGTACTTCGCGCGGCTCGAACAGGTTCAACCCGCGATAAACTTCGGCATACTCGTCGGCCACAACACCGTCCGTGCGAGCGTGATGGGAGGAAGTTCGGAAGCGCCGGACGACCGGCAATTGGCCGCGATGCAAGACATGATTCGCAGCGCCATGGAAGAAGGCGCGCTGGGGATAAGCACCGGCCTTCAGTATCCTCCGGCGTGTTTCGCCGACACCGCAGAGTTGGCGGCGGTTTGCGGACCGGTCGCGCAGGCCGGAGGATTCTTCGCAACGCACATGCGTAGCGAGGGCCGTATGCTGCTCGAAGCCATTGAGGAAGTTATCGAAGCCGCAAAAAACGCTCGTATAAGACTCGAAATAAGCCACTTAAAAACGAGCGGGCCTAAAAACTGGGATAAAATAGAAGACGCTATCGCGCTCATAGAAGCGGCGCAATCGAGTGGCGCCGACGTTGGATGCGACCGATACCCTTACACGGCGTCATTTACCGGCCTCAGCGCCGTGCTACCGACCTGGGTGTTCGAAGGATCGCGCGAGGAATATCGCAAGCGATTGACCGAAACCGCAGTAAGGGCGAGGACACGAACCGAAGTTATCGACAACAACGGTGTCGAATATCTAGACCGGGTTGTTATCGCTCAGACATTCAGCGAAGAGACTCATCGCTTCGAGGGGCTAAGCGTCACCGAAGCCGCTCGACGCGAAAACAAAGACGCCTTCGATTTCCTTCTTGATCTGTTAGCCGGCGAAGCGAGCGATCCCACCGCCGTCTATCACACTATGAGCGAAGAGAACATGACGCGAATTCTCGGTCTCCCCTACTCGAGCATCGGGAGCGATTCCGCCGTACGCGCCCCAAGCGGGCCGCTGGCCTCGGGGAAACCTCACCCGCGAGCTTACGGCACTTTCCCGCGCATGTTGCGGCTCGTCCGGGAAAAGAAAATAACGTCCATCGAGGCGGCGGTGCATAAGATGACCGCCGCTCCAGCGCAAGTCGCACGCATGAACCAAAGGGGACGATTGCTGATGGGCCGGTTCGCTGACATAGTCGTTTTCGATCCCGATAAAGTGACCGACACATCGACTTACGACGACCCGCACCAATTCCCCAAAGGCATCGAATACGTTATTGTTAACGGTGTCATAGCCGCCAGAGCCGGAGAAGTCACCGGCGCCCGAGCGGGAAAAATAGTGCGAAGTTCTGAGTACGAAGTGTAAAGAGAAAAGAAACTTCGCACTGGGAATTCGGCACTTTGCACTATTTTTCGGCCGGTTTGCGTAATCGCCAGAGCATCACCGCCGCCAACAGCGCCACGAAAATGCCGATGGCCTGGGAGGTGCTGAGCACGCCGGGTATGATGAACCCGCGCACGGCGTCACCGCGCCAGAATTCGAGAATAAAACGCACAACGCTGTAAAGCATAAAAGCAGTCCACGTTCCCTGCCCGTCCTTGGTTTTATGCCTCAATAGATATGCCGATATGGCTGCGATAATCAGACATGCGATCAATTCATAAACCGGAGAGGGATGCACCAGCTTCCCGGCGATATCCGGCGAAAGCATCGGGTTGTCGGGATATCGAATCGCCCACGGCAGATTGGAAGGTTTGCCGTAGCAGCATCCGGCCATGAGGCACCCGATGCGGCCCACAGCCAGACCCGCGAGCATCGGGCCCGCCAATATATCCGCTACCCGGTAAAACTTCATACCTTTCCACTTTGTGTAGCCCCATATAGCGACGATCACCATAATCATCCCACCGTACCAAACCAATCCGCCGCTGCGAAGGTTGAAAATCGACCAAAGGCTGTCTGCATATTCCTCCCACGTAACGATCACGTGTAGAACTCGCGCTCCGATTATGCCCCCCACCAGGCAAATCATACAGATGTTATAGTAGTGGTCGAGGTTTTCGCCAAGCCGCTTCGCTTCCCAGAAAATCCACCCGAAGGCTATTAAAAAGCCCACCGCCATTGTAAGGCCGTAAGTATAAATGGGAAAATCACCGACGCGAAAGAGTATTGGATGCATGGCTTGAAGTTTAATGCCCCCGGCAGTGCTCGTCAATCCTTGCTGCGATAAGTGCGAACCAGAGATGCCAGGGAAGCAACGACTCCTATGGAGCACAATCCCGCCGCCGCAATTGCCGATATGTTAACGGCGGTTGTCACCACCATATTAAGTGTTTGCGCTCGTGCAGGGTTTATCGCTGCAGGTTTCAATACCTGAATCCACCATATCCAGGGCTGAGACCATGCTTTCATAAAAGAAGGCGCACACCCGAAAAGCAATCGCGAGTTGAACAAAAACGCGTTCATTGAAGGATCCAGCAGGCGGCAATACTTCGGCGTCGCACAGACAAACTCGGAATACACAAAAACGGACTCCGGGCGAATAATCACTCCCGGCAACGATACGACAAGGCCCGCTATGCCCAAAAGCCATACGACAATTGCATGCCTCCCGCCCCGCTCAAGCCACACCCCGGCGGGCAAAGTCCATAGTAAAACCACGGGAAACAAGTAGCGACTGCCCCAAATTTCGTCGGCAAAAAGCAGCGGCTCCCGAAAAGTCGAGATGAACAGCACCAGCAATAGCGTTTCCGCAATTATAAACTTCGCCCACAATGAGCTTTTTTCAGCAAAAGACCTGAAGGCTAATACACCGGCAATAAGCACGGGACAGAAAATAAACACGCTCTTTGCCGGGCCGGCGAAAAGTACATACAGGCATCCGGCCAGGTGAGCCGGGTCGAAACCGAAAGTGGCGGCGTATCCTGTGTTTAGGGGGTTTCCGAAACGAAGTGTATTGTAGCAACCGGCGAGAAGACCGAAGATTATCACGGGCGTAAAAAAAGCCGCCAAGTCTTTTTTCTTGCCGCTGCGTCGCATAATCAAGATGAACAATACCCATCCCGGCAAGGTGAGCAACACGGCGTAAGACTTTACAGCCAGTGCAGCCCCTGCCCCCATACCCGCCATCAGCGCCCGGATCGCGCCCCGGCCGCCACCTGAATCAAGTGCTTCCTCCCGGTATTTAACAAGCCCGAGGAGCATAACCAGAAAGCAGGCGGTAAGCGTTGTTTCACTGCGAAGGTTTGAGTAAGGAAACGCCATGGTGCCGAAGGAATATATACAAGCCACAAAAAGCGCCGTTCTCGGGCGATAAAAATGCGTGCATAATAAATAAACGAGCAGCCCGCACATACCGGCCAGTATAGGCCCTATCGCAAGGGCGAAAAACAACCTTCCAAACGACCCCTCTGTGCCAAGAATGCTGTCCGCAACAAACCCGAGAATATAAAACGGCGCCACTATCACCGGCTCGAGCAAACCGGATCGCCCATAGTATTTGTTATGTTTTCCAGGCACACCACCTTCGTAGACCATCCCCATTAAAGGCTCTTCCGAAAGGGCAACGCTGCCATTCTGGATAAGGTTCTCGGCAACTAGTGTAGTGTATCACTCTGTTGTACACTTATCGAGAACCTCTTTTGCCCG
>CAZDAF010000336.1:0-4351 GCA_964503115.1 uncultured bacterium | reverse complement strand
CGGTAGCTTTAGTAATCCACCGAATCACAACGTAGGGGCAGACCTATGTGTCTGTCCGAAAAGAGGGGTATGGGCGAACACGTGGGTTCGCCCCTACAATTCTATAAAAAATTCCTAATAGCCGACCGTTTTAGTAATTCACCGAATCACGCAGAGAAAGCAGCAACACTTTCCATGCGTTGACGAAAGTTTGGCGGTTTTTAGGCGCGGCCACGAAGGTACGCCATATTCGCCCGGGGTTCATGTAAAACTTTCGATACGCCTTCTTTCGCATCCTCCGCAGCACGTCTTCGGGCTCGTTGGTAAGATTCGCATGAAGAGTGCTGTAATCGTGAAGTTGCTCATCGAGCGTAACGCCTTTTCCGCGCGCTATTTGCGCCGCTTCGGTACCTGGAAACGGCGTCAGGTAAAAGAAGCTTGCGATGTGCAGTTTCGATTCGCACGCGAACCGTATGGTCTCCTCCATCTCCTCGGCGGTTTCGTCCGGAAAACCGAAGATGAAGTAACCGGTGCTTAAGAAATGTTTTTTTGAAGCGGCGGTTATTATTCGCCGCACTTTTTCGATGTCCAGCCCTTTACGTATGACCTTCTGAATTCGAGGGCTGGCGCTCTCAACGGCGAAACTTACCCTCGTCGTCCCCGCAGCTTCCATAAGATCAAGCATCTCATCGTCCGCCCGATCCGCCCGTATACCGTTGGGAAAGCTGATCGCGATTCGCATCGGCATCAACCCGCGCAGTATGGTTTTCGCGCGATCCATATCAAGATTGAATATATCGTCGCATATCTCTATCGCTTCGAGCCTGAAACGCTCGACCAGGTCTCGCGTTTCGGAAAGCACATGCTGCGGCGACCGCGGCCGGAATATGCGTCCGAAAATATCGTGGCAGTAAATACACCGGAAAGGGCAACCTCTGGAGGTCATGATCTGCAGGCAACGCGGACTCGCCGGGACGGTGTCGTGTGTGTTTCTCCCCGGCCGAAAATAAGTCTCGAGGGGCAATAAGTCCCATGCGGGCACGGGAAGCGTATTCACATCGAGAGACGCTCTCGGTCCCCCAAACCGCACATCCCCGGCGTAACGGCTCAAAACCCCTTCGACCGGTTCTGAAGTATTACCCGCTTCGATAGCGTCAAGCAGTTCCCGCGCGCTTTCCTCGCCTTCGCCGACCACCCCGAAATCTACATTCGCATCGTCCATAACGCGCTCCGAGGAAGCGGAGACATGCGGCCCGCCCATCAATAACGTCACGCCGGGCAAGCGCCGCTTCACGGCGGCGGCCACATTGTGCGCGTCTCGAGCCTCGACGCTCAAGGCGCCGATACCCACCACGTCAGGCGATAAAGCGGCCACGCGGTCGGCAAGTCCTTCCTCGCCGAGGCGTTCCTTTCGAGCATCTATAATTGAAACGTCGTCGGCCCGCTTGAGCTTGAGCCATGCGGCTATCGACGCCGGGCCCATGGGCGGCGCGGTGGGAAGAATATAGGAATTGGGTCGTACGATAACCACTTTCACGGTAATGCCTCAGCCGAAGTAGTGGCGCATTCGGCGGTAGTAACGATACCTGGTCGCCGCTTTGGCAAAACCGCCTGGACGAACCAGGTCCGCAGCCAACGCGCGTGCGTTGCGAAGGAATAATCGAGTCTTTCTCGATGACAATATTTTCTCACGGGTGTTTATCACTTGCTCATAGGTAACGCTCGGATTCGAGATGGGCAGCTCATTGCGCTGAGTGCGAGGAGTATAGTAATCGAGGTCTTCAAGCTCAGCCCAGTTAAGCCGGCCTTCCTGTTCCATTCGTTGACGAAGGGTAGTGCCCGGTAGCGGCATGCAGACGGAAATATGGACGCTGTCGGGAGCAAGCTCGGCCACAAGCGATTCGGTGGCCTCAAGACTTTCCGGGGTTTCAACCGGCGATCCGAGGAGTACATAAGCATGGGTTTTCAGGCCCAGGCGACGGCACAATGAAAATGCATGGCGCGACTGATCCACTGTTGTTCCCTTATCGAGGTAATCGAGCACCTCCTGTGACCCGCTTTCTATGCCGAACAGGACGATCCAGGCGCCCATGTCGGTGACCAATTGCGCTATTTCCTCATCGAAAATATCCACACGGCTGTTTATCACATATCGCGCTTCTTTATCAGCCCTGACCTTGCCGAGCAACCCGGATACCTGCCTTAACCACGGTTTGGATACCGTAAATACATCGTCCACAAAAAACAGTTCCTTCATACCGTATTTTCCTACAGTCCATTCCACTTCTTCGGCGACCGCTTCGGGGGATTTAGCGCGTATTTTCTTTCCGAACAAGGTATTCAAGGTCGGCTGACAGAAAGCGCACCGGAAAGGACAGCCTCGCAAAGCATGCAGGTTGAGAGCGCCGATGCCCAGATAGCGCGAATGGGTGGGCAACATTTCCCGCCGGGGTATCGGCAATATATCGAGGTCGCTGATCACGGCCCGTGGCGGCCCGAAGATACAGCCGCCATCGCCGCGCGCGGCGACTCCGGGAACGTCCCAGGGATTCCCGTTATTTATTACATCCAGCAACTCGGGAAGCGTCTCCTCACCTTCCCCGATTACGATATAATCCGCATCAGGCATTCTGGCGAGGGTTTCTTCCGGCAAAATGGTGGGATGCGGCCCACCGAGAATCGTTATCGCTTGAGCTTTCTTTGCTGCGCGAAGTATTTTTCGAGCTGCCGGCAGAAATTCGGTGAGTAACGTTACCCCCACAACGGCAGGGCGCTCCTGCGCGATACGAGCTTCCACTCGAGAGGTTTCGGAGTCGAAACTTGCGTCCTCGATGACTACATTAAACCCGCGGTCTTCGAGCAAAGTGCCCAGAATCATCATCCCCAACGGCGCCCAGAGTCCATGAATCTGATGAGACAGACGGGGGTATATCAACATTACCTTTAAGCTCATTTTCCTCAGAACAACACTTATACTATTATATTAACGAAGGTACAGCCAATAAACCGTGTAGGCAAAGCATGAAGATAGCTCTCGTCAGACCGACGAAAATTCAAGGGTCACTGGAAAAAAGTATGGTCCAGCATCCGATCAATTTATGCTGGATAGCTGCTGTTCTAAGGGAACAGGGCCACGATGTGCGAATCTGGGATTTTGAGGTCGAGAAATACTCGTCATCGATACTTCGCAGCCGTGTGATCGAGTTCGGCCCGCGAATACTCGGCATCACCTCGATGACAACGAATATATACGCTGCCGCGCGTATGGCCGGCACCGCCAAGCTCGCCGACCCGGAGATACTGATCGTTGTGGGCGGCCCTCACGCATCGGCTTTGCCGGAGCGCACGTTGGTCGAGTTCCCGGTATTCGATGTGGCGGTTTTCGGCGAGGGAGAAGAAACGATAGCCCAGGTCGCACAACGTATCGACGATTCGGACAATCTGGAAGGAGTGCGCGGATCGGCGCATAGGGAAGGCGGCAAGATAAAGGTGGAAGATGCTCGGCCATTTATGAACGATCTGGACAAACTTCCCCTGCCGGCGCGCGACATGCTCAACCACGATATCTACTTGGGCGCCAGCACGCCTGGACTGGACGCAACGCTGCATAACGGAACGGAATTGTTCACCACTCGTGGATGCTCCCGCAAGTGCATATTCTGCGCAGCCCGCGTCACCCACGGTCCCAAGGTGCGGTTTCGTAGCGCTGATAATGTGATCGCCGAGATCGAGGAGTGTATAAACAGGTACGGTTACAACCATTTCACCATAGAAGACGACACATTTACACTTAACCGTAAAAGGCTGGAACGAATTTGCGAAGGTCTGGCACGGACGGGGGTGACGTGGGATTGCGATACTCGGGTAGACACGGTGGATCGCGACATGCTGACGATGATGGCCGAGAGCGGTTGCCGGAAGGTGGCCTTCGGGGTCGAAAGCGGCTCGGAGAGGATGCTGAGTATTATCAAAAAAGGCATCACGCTCGAACAGGTGCGTGACGCATTTCGATGGGCGCATGAAGCCGACATGATTACAACGGCGTTTTTTATGATCGGCGCTCATCCGTCGGAAACTCTCGATGAAGTAAACATGAGCCTGAAGCTGATGAAGGAAATAAAAACGGACCTCATGGCTCTCGCTATAGCCGTCCCTCACCCTGGCACGGAGTTACATTCCATAATGCGCGAGAAAGGTTATCTTTATTCCGAGCACTGGGAGAAATTTAATCATCTCCATTCTTTACCTTCATGGAGGACCGACCATTTCTCCCCGGAAGAATTGACGCGACTCCAACTAAAACTTTACCGGAAGTTTTTCTTCCGGCCGGTTTTTATCTGGTATACCCTCAAAAAAGCCATGAGTTGGGCGG
>CAZDAF010000335.1:0-4424 GCA_964503115.1 uncultured bacterium | reverse complement strand
CGATTATTTCGAATGACGAGGTCATTGCGTATTCCATCATACCCACTGGAGCCAGCAATCGGAAGGCGGGGGAGAAAGCGTGGCGCCAGACGCTTGATAAGGCTGGAGTTGGCGAGCAAAACGTAGGCTTGGTGATCGCCACGGGTTACGGCCGTGAGAGTGTGGATTTCGCTCATTCGAGCGTCACGGAAATAACTTGCCACGCCCGAGGCGCTCACTATCTTTTCCCCGAAGTGCGCACAGTGATAGACGTAGGGGGACAGGACTCGAAGGTTATACGAGTCAGCGAGGTCGGTCGGGTGACCGACTTTGTGATGAACGATAAATGCGCCGCCGGCACCGGCCGGTTCCTCGAGGTCATGGCAAGAGCGCTCGAGATTGACCTTGAAGAAATGGGTATCTTGTCTCTGAAATCTTCAAAAGAGGTGACGGTGAGTAGCACTTGTACCGTTTTCGCGGAGAGCGAAGTGGTGGGGCTGGTTGCCGCAGGGCATGAGACACGCGATATTCTCAAAGCCATCCACAGCGCCATCGCCGGCCGAGTGGCGGCGCTTGGCGGCAGGGTGGGCATAGAGCCGGAGGTGGTGATGACCGGTGGAGTTGCAAAGAATATAGGCGTAGTGCGTGTTCTCGAGGAAAAAATCGGCTCGGAGCTTACCGTGCCGGCCGAGCCGCAAATCGTCGGAGCAGTCGGCGCCGCGCTCATTGCCGCAGAAAAATACCGGGAAAGCATCAAAGCCGGTACGAAGTAAATATCTGTTAGTTTTATCAGACCATTGACGGGGGATATAAATCATGGAAATAGGAAAACAGGGAACTCAGCAGACTGCCAGATATCGATTGATAGTCAAAGAAGCGCCCGATCACGCTCAGGTTGCGCAGGTAATAGCACAGCGAGTCGGCGGCAGCGAGAACCATATACTCGGCCTGCTAAGGTCTTTGCCCGCCCAAGTAGCGACCGATCTCGATCCCCTCTATGCCGAAGATCTCGCCGGTGCACTCCGGGAAATCGGCGTCATCGCCGAGAAAAAAATAATACCGTCAAGCGTTACTTGCTCGGAACATCCCAGTCAACCCGGAAGAGCGACGTGTCTGGTATGTGGAAAAGTCGTTTGCACGCTATGCATGAAGGAGGCCGACGGGCAGCCGCTTTGCGCGGAACACTCGGGTAAGGAAAAATATGATGTCCCAAGCACCTTCTCATGGTTGAGATTAACAATACTACTGATATTTATCGGATCGGGGTTTCTTGCATACCATCTCATCACCAGAGAACGCGGGCCTTTTACGTGGGATCGGCCTTATAAAATCGCCGTGGTCGGGTTTATGGTCGATCTACCGACTAAGTGGCAGCCTTTTATTATAAAATTTCAAGAAGAAACCGGGAAAGGGTACATCGATTTGCGAAATCATACTCTGCCGGATTTGGTTGGATGGTTTCAGCGGGAATACGAGCGTTACGGAGGCCGGATGCCGCAAGCGGTCGAGTTGGAAATATTCGGGCCTTTCGACGAGGTTTCGTCGCCGCCCGAACCGCCGACCGCCGATCAGCCGTTATTCGACAGACTATCCCAGCTATGGCGTTTTAAAAGCCACTCCCGAAAATTTTCTCAAAGGCATGACTTAAAACTCGATGATTTCGACGGCGTGTTATACGTTCAGTTCGTCACGAGCGATTTCGAAGGCTTTACAGAAAACTGGTTGCACCGCAAATTGAATACAGCCATTGTAAATTGTTATGTAAATCAAGACCTTATCGAACAGGACATTATGATCGTGATGCACGAATTCTTCCATCTCCTGAGCGCAAAAGATCATTACGACCAAAACTTCAACCCCATAAATCCCGACGGACTGGCAAATCCCTTCCTCGATCCGCCATATCCACAGGACTTTGCCGACATCATGACGGGAAGAGTAGCCGAAGCCGAAGACTCATCAAGGAATATCATTGGGATCAGCGATTTGAGGGTTAACATCTATACCGCTCATGAAATCGGGTGGATAAGCGACGAGGATTTCCAGCAGATGATAGACACTCAGCAGATCCCGGCACTGGAATGATAACCCCATACGGGTCACCATACGGTTCACCATACGGTTCACCATACGGTTCTTCGTTCTGCTTCGATTCGCTCTGCTTCGATCCGCTACGCTCCGATTCGCACTACTTAACGATTATCTCATAGTGATTGTGCAACCCGCCAAATTCCCCGTAATCGAGGTGAAGGAATAATTCATATACTCCCGCCTTTTCGGGCCGGAAAGCCAAGATATTCACCTGTCGCGATTGCATATCCGCTTCGAGAGGCGCCGCTGCCGTCCGTTTGATAACTTCGCTGCCGTCGGGGTCGACCAGCTTTGCATGCACCCTCGCCCGGAGCCACTCCGCATACTCATCATTAACCACGTAGACAGGGACTTCCACCGCCTCACCGACGTGATAATAATCTTTGCCGATCAATGCAAACACATACTGAGGGTTCATATCGATACAGAAACTCTCGAAACTCTTCTTGGGCACTCGCCAATAATCAACCAGCGACCACTGAATCGCGGGATTCGAGTCGAGGAACAAGAACGCCGTCACGCCTCCCGTGGGAACGTATTTCCGCAACCTTAGTCGATCGATGATAAACTTGTTAACGTGCGACTGGTGGGCTTGGGTGGCGTCTATGTAATCTTCAAGCGAATCGTAATCCTCATGACGCACAAAGCGCTTCATTATGCCGGGTTGAAAGTGATGCCGTTCTTCGAGATGCTTCCAGTCCACCTTACGGATGTCGGGCTCCATAAATTTTACCGAGTTCTCATGGTTCGGAAAACTCTGCGCGCCGAATTCGGTCGGAAAACGTATGGCTTTAGGCAATAACTTCATATAACCATCGAAGTTTCTTGTCTTGCCGAATGGCGGATACCAGCCGAAATAGAAATGCTCATCGCCCGGTTCCTTGCCGAGTCCCATGAACCCGCTGCATTTCTGAACGAACCTCGATGTATCTATCGACAGCACCTTTTCGCGCAGCCTTTCATCGAGGAACTCGCGGTTCCAGTTGTATCCCAGCAAACTCCACATGCTCTTGGCCAAATCCGCCGCCCTGATATTTGAAGCCTCCACGATATGGAAAGGCTCGTTGTGGCAACACCACGCCACGATGCTTGGGTGGTTGTACAGGGTTTTAACCATCCGCTCGATCTGATATAGCGCGCCGCTTAATATTTCCTTGCGGTAATACCATTGGAGCGGAAAATCCTGCCACACAAGCACCCCGCGCTCGTCGGCAATTTCGTAAAACAACGGATGATCGACGTGCGCGTGGATGCGCATGAAGTTGAGGTGCGCTTGTTGAATAAGGTCGAAGTCGCGTTCGTAAGTATCGCGGCTGACCGTCGCGATGCGAGTGTCGGCGGGCGGGTAATTATTCCCTCGGATAAATATCCGACGGCCGTTCAAATAGGCGATGTAGTTGCGCAGCTCGAAAGTCCGCAACCCGGTGCGGAATTCGACCGCATCGCTTGGCTCATCCGCACCCTCCTCGATAACCTCCATATTCACACGGTAAAGGCTCGGCCGACCATGATCGTGCGTCCACCACAGCTCGTATTCATCCAGATTCACCAGCATCAGGTAGCTGTTTTTACCCGGAGTTTTGAGGAAACTCTGCTCGAAGATGTGCGTTTTGCCCTCGAAATTGTCCGGTGTGAAAGTCACCCGCACGGTAATCCGGCACCTTTTGGTCGAGTCGGCTGTCAGCCTCACTTCCGCCCTCAAATACTCGTCAGTGAAATAGCTGGTGTGCACCATGGGGTCCTCGATGCGCACGTCACCCGTCTGGATAACCTCGACGGGCAACCATATCCCGCCCGGGTTAGTGGCTGGATCGAGGCAATCCCAATGCGAAAAAACGCCTGTTACCATCCGCTTGTCGCCCTTGGATTTCTCGTCCGGGCAATCAACCTCGACTACCAGGTCGTTGTTGTTTTCCAGCATGTCGGTGACGTCATATTCCCGTGGGAAAAAGTAGCCCTCGTTTTCACCGACGCGTGCGTTGTTCAGATTGATGATGGACCAATAGAAAATACCGTTAAAGCGAAGGAAATATCTGCGACCCTCGCGCCGTGGCGGAGCGTCGAAGCTTTTTCGGTAAACCATCTTGCCGCCGTAAAACTCGAACGCGGGGTGAAGTTGCCAATGGCCCGGCACGCTCGCCTTCACCCACCCCGCCCCTTCATAACGGCCGTCGAACCGCTCGACAGGCTTCATCTCCCAATCACCGCAAAGGTCCAAAACTTTCATCAACAAACTCCTTCTTATCAAGTATCCCGAACAAGTGAATTATAAGCCGCCGATATGAAAAGGCAAGTACAACCCCTGATTCCCGGTTAATGGCATGGTAATGTTTTTTCGGAAGGATATTGATGAG
>CAZDAF010000334.1:0-4449 GCA_964503115.1 uncultured bacterium | reverse complement strand
ACTCCAACAGCGGAAATGATTACGACTTCATGGCCATTGGTCATCTCGGGCAATACATCTACGTATCGCCCGCTGCTAATGTCGTAATCGTACGAAACGGCAAAAAGGAAGGTAAAGTGGATTTCTGGCCGGATATGTTCCGGGAAATGGCGAGCAAGCTAAGGGGCGCCTGATAGTAAACCCTCGCTATCCCTACAACTATGGCTATTCCACACGGGTCAATACTAATCCCGGCTCTTTATACTTCCCCTAAACGGTTTTCAATATCCCTGCATGCGGATTTCGGTACGAATAACTTCTCGATACCTAATTCAGGTGGTCGGCTGAACCCATATCCCGGAAAAATCTCCCGGCAGTTTTAAGTTCCAGGGATTCACGGAACCGGGAATCATTGATACCTGCTCGACTGCATGCTGAATTGAACGACCGCTTGACCTCTGGGATTTGTGTTGCCTGTGTGGGTTGACACTTTTGCCTGATAATGCTAGATAACGTTTGTTATCTCTATCGCGGAATTGCGAAGGAGAGGGAGGAAATACAGCGAGTGGCGTTGTCGGTAAAAAATCAGGAGGTCAAATCGCCTGGAAAGAGGCAGTTAAGTAAAGCCGTCACCAGGGAGAAACTATTGGCTGCCGCGCGCCACGAGTTTGCGAAAAAGGGCTACCACGGTACTTCGGTTCGTGAGCTTGCAGCCGCCGCAGGAGTCAGTACGGGCGCTTTTTATGGGAACTTCAAAAACAAACGCGAGGTTTTCGATACCATCATCGACGAAATATATGCAACAGTGAAATCCATAATGGATGAAACCACCGCGAATCTGATATCAAGAATAAAAAAGACTTCCTCCGGAAAATTAACCTCGGATTTGGTACGCGCCGTTGTGGACAAGGTATTCAGGGCCGCGATGAGTCATACCGACCTTTTTCACATTTTGCGCCGCGAGGGATTGGGCCGCGATCCGGATTTTCGTAAGCAATTCGACCGGATATGGGATAGCTACGTCCAGGCGACAAAATTTGCGCTGCAGGCATATGTAGATGCGGGTCTGGCGAAACCTTACGACACCGAACTGGTCGCGAGGGCCGTCGTGCCCATGTCTATATCCATGTTACTTCATGCCCAGAGATCGAGTCCCGAAAGGGTGAATGATATAGTGGACACCGTGGCGGCGATGCTCGACGGAGGCATCTTGAGGCTTACATCGTGGAAACGCGATGAAATCGCCGCTGTGTAGAGATTACTTGAATTTTTCGTATGAATAAGTTGCAAGGTAATTTTATCCTATAATGTTAACCTGAACCAGGAGGAGATCGAATGATAGGTATTACCTCATACGGAGCCTACATACCACGGCTCCGGCTCAACCGGATGAGCATCTTCCAGGCTATGGGCTGGTTTGCGCCGGCGATTATATCGGTCGCACAGGGTGAACGAAGCGTATGTAACTGGGACGAAGATGCTATGAGTATGGCCGTCGAGGCGGGCCGGGATTGTCTCAAAGGCAAAGATAAAAGCAAGGTGGACGCCGTATATCTGGCCGGCACTACTCTGCCCTACGCAGACAGGCAAAACGCCGGTATCGCGGCCACCGCGCTTAACCTCAGAGATGACATCATTACCTCGGATTTCGCCTCGTCGCTGAAGGCGGGCACCGGCGCCATGATCAGCGCGTTCGAAGCGTTAAAAAGCGGTGAGAGGGAAAGCGTGTTGTTGTGTGCATCCGACAGGCGTGAGACCAAGGCGGCGTACTTTTACGAAATGTGGTTCGGAGACGGCGCCGTAAGCATGATGCTGGGCAAGGATGACGTTATCGCTGAATTTCTGGGCTCCTACTCCGTCTCGTACGACTTTCCCGACCACTATCGCGGCTCGATGCACAAATACGACTACATGTGGGAAGAGAGATGGGTGCGCGACGAAGGCTACTCGAAGATAATTCCCGAGGCTATAAAGGGCCTTATGAGCAAATGCGACCTGTCGATGGACGAAGTGGCCAAGCTGGTTTATCCCTGCTTCTTCAAACGCGAGCATGTCGGTATCGCCAAGAAGTTGGGAGTAGCGCCCGAGAAACTTCAAAGCAACATGCACGAGGTGTGCGGCGAGACCGGCACGGCGCACCCGCTTTTGATGCTCGGTGCGGCGCTCGAGGAAGCCAAGCCGGGCGACAGGATAGTAGTGGCGAGCTTCGGGCAGGGGAGCGATGCATTGTTGTTCCAGGTTACAGACGCCATAACTTCGCTAGGGCCGCGTAACGGAGTGAAAGGAACACTGGCGCAACGTAAGGAACTGACCACGTATCCGAAGTTCTTGAAGTTCCGCGAGTTGGTTCAGACCGAGATGGGCATACGCGCCGAGGTCAACGCGCAAACGGCGATGACCACTCTATGGCGGAACAGGAAGATGATCCTCGGGCTGGTGGGCGGCCGTTGTAAAAAGTGTGGCACAAAACAATTTCCAAAGTCGCAGATTTGTGTCAACCCCGAATGCCGCGCCGTGCGCGACCAAGAGGATTGGGCGTTTTCGGAGATGCCCGCCAAAGTTAAGACCTTTACCGGCGATATGCTTGCGGTGAGTGTTGATCCACCTGCAATATACGGCATCATCCAGTTCGACGGCGGGGGTCGCCTGGTCGTCGATTTCACTGACTGTGCTCTCGATGATGTGAAGGTCGGGCAAGAAGTGCGGATGAGTTTCCGCAAACGACTCTATGACGAACAACGCGGCTATCACGGCTATTTCTGGAAAGCCGTTCCGCAATTGGAAACCCAAGGAGGTGAATGAAGATGGCCACCGGAATAAGAAACAAAGTCGCCATCATAGGCATGGGTTGCAGCAAGTTCGGTGAAAGGTGGGATGTCGGCGCCGAGGATTTGATAGTCGAGGCTTATCTCGAGTGCATCGAGGATGCCGGCATTGAAACCAAAGATATACAGGCGGCGTGGCTGGGCACGTGCATCGACGAAGTAAACGTCGGTAAGAGCGCTTTGCCTCTTTCAATGACGTTGCGGCTGGACAATATCGCCGTCACCCGAACTGAAAATTATTGTGCTTCGGGTACCGAAGCGTTTCGTGGTGCGTGCTATGCCGTGGCCAGTGGCGCATACGACATCTGCCTGGCGCAGGGGGTCGAAAAGCTGAAAGATACCGGATACGGAGGGCTTCCGAATCCCGGTTCCGCCGCCGGAACCCTCAACTGGCTCTGGCGACCCAATATGACGGCGCCCGGGTCGTTCGCGCAGCTCGCTACCGCTTATGCTGCAAAGCATAACATCCCGATGCAGGAGCTTAAGCGTGCCATCGCTCACGTATCAGCCAAAAGCCATGCAAACGGAGTTCTAAACCCGAAAGCTCACCTGCGTAGAGCTGTTACCGAAGAGCAGATAATCAACTCTCCCATTGTCGCTTATCCTCTCGGCCTGTACGACTGTTGCGGCGTCAGCGACGGGAGCGCTTGCGCCATAGTGACGACGCCGGAAATCGCCAAAAGCATGGGTAAGAAAGATTTCGTCAGCGTCAAAGCCCTTCAACTAGCCCTGTCCAACGGCACGGAAATACAGCATGACACGTGGGACGGAGATCATTTCGTTACCACATCGAAATGCAGTACGGAAGCGTATAAAGAGGCAGGCATAAAGAGCCCGCGCGAAGAGATAAGCATGATGGAAGTTCACGACTGCTTCTCGATAACCGAGTTCGTTACGATGGAGGATTTGCACATTTCTCCTCGAGGCGGTGCTCTCAAGGACGTTATGGACGGGTTTTACGACCTCAAGGGCGGAGGCGTTCCGTGTCAGGTTGACGGTGGGTTGAAATGCTTCGGGCACCCCATAGGGGCCAGCGGGCTGAGGATGCTCTACGAAATGTACCTTCAGCTTCACGGCCGCGCCGGTGAGCGGCAAATCGAAAATCCGAAATTCGGCCTCACTCACAACCTCGGAGGGTTCCCGTTTATGAATGTGTGCAGCATCGCCATCATAGGTAAATACGACGCCTGATGAGGAAATCGGTGAAGTTTAAATGAACTTCACAAGGACATACACTCACCCGCGCCTGGGAGAGGAAGTCGAAGCAATCAGCGGCTATTATGTGCCGGAACGCGAGGAGCGGATGGAGATAGGAGACCGCGAGGTGCTTTACGTGGTGGGGTACGCAGTGGTCGATTCGAGTTGTTGCGGCATGGGGGGATGTGGATACGCCATGGTAGCGGGGTACGTTGTCAGATGGCGGCACGCCACCGACGCGGACGGCTTTACTATATCGGAGGTGGAACCTGTAGGCAATGAGGTGGAAATAAACGAGATAAAAAAGGTTATATTCGAGCGGGAGAACGTCAACCAGGTAAATTTTCTGTAAAGCCTGTGTTTCCTGAATTGATTCGATAAAAGCGTTGACACGGCTTGACATATGTGTTATACTACTTTCGATTGCAGCTTGTGGATAAGCTGTGGA
>CAZDAF010000333.1:0-4473 GCA_964503115.1 uncultured bacterium | reverse complement strand
GAGGTGGTTCCTTCCACCACACCGGGATAATAAACCTCCTCGCCCAATACCAGCGGCGTAAAATCTCCCCTTGCCTGGTTATACAAAAAGAAACCGCTGTTGTTGACGGAAAAGTACCCATCAATGTAACTGATGTCGAAAACCATCCAGTCGGTGCCTTCTAAGGCGTCGCCGCCTTCCATGTTCACGTCCTGGAACGTAAGCTGTTCACGGCATGAGCCGTCGGCGTTCATGAGGATCAATTCGTTCCATCCGGTGCCTGTGAACTGGGAGCTGAAAAGAATCTTCCCGGTGACAAGCTCCGTGAGGGTGATTTCAGACGGACAAGTGGTGCTGCCGGCGGATACGGTAACGTTACTGATTTCCCGGTTGTTATAACCTTCTTTTTCTGCAACAAGTGTCCACGTACCGGGCGGGACGTTACTAAGTGAATAATCACCGTCAAAATCCGTTTCTGCGGCGGTAAAATGGGGCAATTCCAGGATCGTAAGGGAAATACCCTCGTGGTTAAGCGTTATAGTGTTACCGGTGGGACCTGAATATTCCACCGCGCTGCCCCCCTCGAGCAGGGCGACTCCCTCGATACTTCCGACAGGCCCGTTGTAATCGGGATCGTAAGGGTTGGTGCGCTTCGTGTCTATGCAACCCCAAAGGACCAACCCTAAACCCAACAATATGATAGCAATTCGTTTCATGGTCATTCTCCTTCCGCCTACCTAAAATCGGTAAGCCAGCCCGATGCCGATGGCTCCATCGTCGCCGAACATCGGCATGAACCTCAAAGAAGTTTTTTTCTTGGGTTTGCCTTTTCCGTAAATGCGCTTGTTATACTTGCGGGTTTGAAGGTAGGCGTCGACCATGGCGTAACCCTATACCCCGCCGGCAATACCGAGGGATATATTCCGGCCCAGCAGCATTCTGTCTCCTTTGTCTCCTTCACCGGCGGTATCCGGATCGTCTTTATGGTACTCGTCATAATAATTCGCGGCGTAGAAATGAAAGACGGCGGCGGAAGCAATGAGAACAACCTCCGTACCCATGATTAAATATCCCTTTTTCGGCTGGTTGTTGAAGAATTGCCCCCATCCGGGCACGAGCATGGACCTGAAAATGGCGTTCACGGGGTAGCGATGCAGGTCGTAGTACTGAGCGGCGACGGGGATGAGCAACTCGTCGGGAATACGCGCCGTGTGCACTCCGACAACCTTGGCCGTCCTCACATCGATGGCCCGCGAGGTCGCATAGAAGATGGTGCCGACATGCGATACGGCGCCGGTGATTATCACCGAAGCGCCGACGATGCTGCCCGCCTGGGCCGCCGTCGCCTCATCCACAAGGCCCGTTTGACCCAATGCGATCTCTTCCATGACCTTGCGAATGTTTTTGCGGTCGATCACAACCACCTTGCCGGACTTGACCATCGCGGCGTTGAGTAAATCGCTCACCGTTTCGCCGATCTTCATCTCTTCAACGTCGGGACCGATGTTCTGGAAATCGACGACCGCAACCGTTCTTTGTTTCGGCGACGCCGCCAACACCGCAGCCGTCATCGCATCAGCCATTTGGCCGACCATTTGAGCCACATGCTTGGGAACTTTTTTAGAATTTCCGTTCGGAGCCTGAGCCTGAACGGTCGAAACGAACATTAGCGCCACAATACATGTCAGCGCAATTGGAATCCGTGCAGACAACAGACAAATCTTGATTTTCGTCATGCTATACCCTCCCTACCGGCAGTTTTCTACTTCTATGGAAAGGACAGGTGGTTTTTCTCACACACAGTCCGCATAAAAAAGTAGGCACATTATAGTCCTTCACGCATAGCTTCGTCAAGGGGTTAGATAAAATGATTCCACAATACTTCTTGTAAAAACAATGGTTTACTTAACACCGGTATATCTAAAATCGCGACTGACAAGGGATTTAAATCCCTGCCTGCCGCAGGTAAATCGTGCTCGGTTGCCTTGTTTTTGCAAGAGGTTCTTGGCGTTTTTTTTCAGTTGATATTTTATAACAGCTTAGAAATACAGGTTCGCTCCAACGCGAATTTTCAATGCGCCCCAATTGGTCGCCTCCGTGTCAAGAGACGGGTCGCCGAATTCGTCGAGTGTACCGGTCTTGGGAGACGAGCTGTTACGATTCAGCAATTCTATAAAGCCTCCCCATTTGCCTGTTCGGTACTCCAATCCACCGCCTATGTCCCACATGAATCGGAAAGAGCTGTCCCACCAGGTCACCTCGGAAGGCGTACCGTAGAATAAGAGTCCGGCGTTCACCTTGCTCATCCACACGGCTCCAATGTCGGCTCTTAAATAAGGCACAAGACCTTCGTCGGGTTTGTTGCTGAGAAGAACTTTCATGCCCGTATAGATCGGTACGAGATGAAAATCGTCGAAGTCTACAACCATTACTTGTTCACCGGACGTGTTTGAGAGTGAGATCGAGTTGCCGTGATGGAATATGTACCCCGCGCCGAATATCGCCTCCCAATTCTCATCGAAACGCCAACCTAACTCGATGCCTCCACCCCAGCCTGTTTCCAGGAGATTTCCGGTGGCGGGATGCCAGTCGGGAGGATCCCATTCGCCGTGAGAGATTTCTCCCGCTTGTCCACCCATAATAAAAGAAACTTCGAACAGAGGCCCAATACTCCACTTCTCCTCGGCCGCTGAAGCCGAACGAATGCTTATGGTAAATATTAACAACGCGACAATCAGGCAATAAATTGATATGCGCTTCAATAAAACCCTCCTTGTTGATAATTCGAGTTTCAGCCGGTTAGTTTTCGTGCTTGATGGTATCCTTTCGGTGATTCTATCGCAAGCGATGTATGCGCTGCCTCCGAGCCGAAGGCTTCTGGAATTAACAAATCATTAATGAGTGATGGTTTTCCCGAAGAGATGAATCCTACTCGCGCCTCCGCGCAATATCAGCCCACCGCCTTCAGAACCGTTATCATATATACTCGATCCCAACATGATGATTTTTTTATCGCCCATATCGAGGTTTGCGCCGAATTTTACGGTTTCGCGGTCGGCGCGGATATTGCCGTCCAGGATCGAATCGCCGTGAAGGTGAATTCTCTTCGCCCCTCCGCGCAATATCAGCCCGCCACCTTCCGAGCCGTCGTCGTATACTCTCGATCCCAACATGATGATTTTCTTATTGCCCATATCGAGGTTTGCGCCGAATTTTACGGTTTCGCGGTCGGCGTGGATATTGCCGTCCAGGATCGAATCGCCGTGAAGATGAATCCTACTCGCTCCCCCACGCAATATCAAACCGCCGCTTTCAGAACCGTCATCATATATACTTGATCCCTGCATGATGATTTTTCGTTTGCCGAGGTTTATGTTGCCATCGGCTTGAAGACAGCGGGTAAAATTCTTGAGTCGCGCAGTTTCATCGGGCGAAAAAGAATCCGACCCTGCACCTAAAGTTGCAAAAAGCAACGCTGCGGCCAGGGCGCCGATAATAAAACTTTTCGCATCAATAACTCGGGTTTTCATAATAACATCCTCCTTCTATGATTTTGTTCGATCAGTGTTTCTTAAGTTCGAATAGATCATATTTCTTGATACGGCGATTGCAAACGTACGGCCCGAGCGGTTCACCTCCGCACATGGTCACCAATAATCTTTTCCCCTGCGGCGGAAAAGTCTACTTTTTTTCGAGTCCTTAAGTAAGGGCTCGGGGGCCTTTCGTTTGTCCACTACCCAGATAGTGATGGAACCCGATGGATGCTCATATCCCAGTACCGCCGCAGCGTGAAAACCATCTTCATGATTTAAGAGATGATTTTCAAAATAAGTCTTTAACTCCGATGGACACTCTTTGAAATTATTGCGAGCCGGAATGGCCTCGTCACACGAATTTAAAAAATACGCGTATCTGGAAGGGATGTCGGGCTCCCATCCAATTGTCTTAAAAGTCTTGCCCCATTTGTTTGTCTCGCCAAAATACGATACCTCGGCGGTTGTGATGGCTGCGAGGTGAGTTCTGGCTTTATTCATTCTGTGCCTGAAATAAAATGAGGTGGCAGCGTAAATAGGACTCCGTCCCTCCAGACCATTCAATAAAAAGATTCCGAATATCGAAATAATGAAAGCCATAAAAATCAATAATATCTTTTTCCACCATTTTAAAGTGCGTCCTTTGGGGCCGAAACTTACGATTCGTGGCATTGATTTGCAGTAGTTTGAGTACTCATCTCCGAATCTTCTTATCAGATCTTTCTCCTCACCCACGGTGATCAGGAGGAGGCTGCCGACCAGGACAAGGAAGTTAACGGCGTGGAAATCAAGTATGGCGGTATTGTAATTTCCGTCCAAGAAAAAGTTTGAAGCATAAACCAATACAATTGACGCCAGGAATTGAGGATGCCTCTGGTAAGCGTATGGGCCGGTGGTTATCAGCGGGTCGTCCGCGCGAACATAAAGGAAGCTTCTCCTCAACCCCAGTTTAATTATCCTC